>JANLRE010000198.1:0-3501 GCA_031368205.1 Fimbriiglobus sp.
CGCGTGCAGTTTACCCCCGACTTGATGCCGACGGACATCACCGGCACGGAGTTGCTGTACGACGACAAGAGCACCGGCCAGCGCAGTTTCCGCTTCGTCCACGGCCCGATCTTTTCCAACATCGTGCTGGCCGACGAAATCAACCGCACCCCGCCGAAGACGCAAGCGGCGCTGCTCGAAGCGATGCAAGAACGCCAAGTCACCGTGGCGGGAACCAAGCACAAACTGCCCGACCCGTTCTTCGTCCTCGCCACGCAAAACCCGATCGAGCAAGAAGGCACGTACCCGCTGCCGGAAGCGCAGCAAGACCGCTTCATGTTCAACATCAAGGTTGAATACCCCGACGAGGCCGACGAGTACCGCATCATCGAATCGACGACGAGCGGCGCCCGCCCGAACCTCGAACGGGTGGTCACGGCCAGCGAAATTCAGTCGATGCAAGACCTCGTGCTGAAAGTCCCCGCCGCGAGCTACGTCATCCGCTACGCCGCCCGCCTAACCCGCCTGACTCGGCCCGCGCCGCAACCCGGTGACACCGCAGTGCCGGTGCCGGACTTCGTGAAGAAGTACGTCAGTTGGGGCGCCGGCCCGCGTGCCGGGCAAAACTTAATCCTGGCGGCGAAAGCGAGAGCCTTGCTGTCCGGTCGTACCTACGTGGCCATCGAGGACGTGCGCACCGTCGCCCTGCCGATCCTGCGGCACCGCGTCATGGTCAACTACCACGCCGAAGCCGAAGGCTTGACCTCCGACCAGATCGTCGCACGATTACTGCAGATCGTCCCGCGTGACGGCGAACCCCGGTAATGGGCCGTTTTCGTGAGCCGTGACCGTGAACCCCAAAACGATGTGACACCGTGCTGACAGGAAAACTGGTTCGGGTTCGCCACGCCAGAAATAAGCTGGTGCCGATGTACATTGACGCGCACAACCGCGACTGGCTTTCGGCGGCGGAGCAGTTGTTGTTTGCGTACCGCGATGCCACCGGGCGGACTCGTGGCGAGTTGGAAGAGCAACTCGCCGACCTCGTGGGCGACGGGCCGGGGCAGTTGATTCACCAGGGCTTGGCGAAGCTGTTGGAAGACAGGTGCGACTTTGAAGTGGCGGCGGACGTGCCACCGGACCAAGTGCGTGAGGCGGTGTTTCGCACGTCCGCCGAACACCATGCCACTGCCGGAAAGGCGGCCACGCCGTTCGACCGCAACGCCGTGCTGACGGCCGTGGCGGGTGAACTGCACATCACGCCCGAGCAAGTCGATCGGGCACTGTTCGCGGACTTGAAGGACGAGCAACGCATCCTGAAGTTCGACGACTGCACGCCGGAGTTCTTGCTGAACCGCTACAACGTCGCGTTAGCGCAAGCGATCCTGCTGCGGTGCGTCGGCATGGAGATTCGCGTCTGGAACGAAACGCCCGCGCGGTTCCGCAAGCTGTTCAACGCGGTCAAGTTTCACCGGCTCATCTGCACCATTCGCCCGGCGGACGGCACGTCGTACAAGCTGTTCCTGGACGGCCCGCTCAGCCTCTTCTCATCGACGCAAAAATACGGCCTCCAACTGGCGATGTTTTTGCCGGTGCTGTTACAGTGCAAGGCGTTCGAGTTGCGGGCCGAGGTACGGTGGGGCGCGGACAAAAAAGAGAAGGTGTTCACGCTAACGGGCGGCGAAGGGCTACGCTCCCACCTGCCGGACTTCGGCGTCTACACGCCCCGCGAGATTACGAACTTCGAGGCCAACTTCCGCGACACGATTGCCGATTGGCTCATCTCCAACGACCCCAACCCGATCCTCGTCGAAGGCACGACGTGGGTGCCGGACTTCACGCTGAAGCACACGGTGACCGGCAAAGTCGTCCACGTCGAAATCTTGGGCTTCTGGCGAAAAGTGAACATCGAGGAACATTACAAACGCCTCAAGCGTGCCATCCCCGGCCAGTTCGTTCTCGTCGTCTCCGAACAATACCGCACCGACGAGGCGACCGAATTCACCACCGGCGACGGCGTCTACCGCTTCAAACGCACCCCCGTCGCCGAGGAGGTCGCCAAAGTCGCCGCGTTCGTCGCCGGGGTGTGAACTGGGAGAAGCGCGAGCTAGGCGGTTTCGTCCTGCTAGTAAAGCAAACTCAGCGGCAACACTTCTGCGGTGACTATCTGCATCTCTCAGATTAAACCTCTCTTACCGAAAAGGATTTCACACCGCGAATAGTACCCGATTTAGCACATCGGAATAACCGACCGGCGTGCAACCAAGGGATCAGGGACGGGTCTGGCAATTTTTTGGCAAGTGATTTCTCTTGATTTTCGGCCCTGAAAGGGACGTTCTGTCAGCCCAGGGCCATGCCCTGGGGACCGGGCAACGATCGAGTTTTCATTCAATTCAGGACGGTTCATACCAAATCGTAATCAACCGAACGAACCGTCCCTTCCCGCGTTCCCAGGGCATGGCCCTGGGCTGACAGAACGTCCCTATTCAGGGCCGAAAACCCGCTGCTTACTGAGTGCTAGAAAATTTTGCCAGACCCGTCCGGGACACACTCCAATTGCGTCTACACAAATGCGTCCTCGCCTGTTACCCTAATTCTGTGTTGCATCCGGACACTTCACCGAGAACCGACCATGAATGCACTTTTCACAAGCGTGCTGCTCTCACTCGCGCTGGCACCTGCCGCAGACGACGTGACGATCCGTTGGAAACTGGCGAAGGACGACACCTTCTACACCAAGACCGTCACGGTCATGGAACAGACCATGAGCGTGATGGGCAACGACATGGAGCAGAACCACACGCAAACCGCCGTGAGCAAGTTCAAGGTGTTGAAGGCGGATGACACGGGCATGGTGATTGAGCAAACGACGGTCCGCACGGTCGTCGAAGGGAACATTCCCGGCATCGGTGACGCTGCGAAAAAGATGAACGGGTCCGTGTTAAAATTCACGCTGGATCCCGAGATGAAGGTGACGAAAGTCGAAGGCTTTCAAGCCATGCTCGACAAGATTGCGGACGGCAACGACGAGATCTTGAAGGTCATCAAGGGGTCAGTTTCCGAAGACATGTACAAAATGTCGGTCGAAGACCTGTTCCGGGTCGGGACCGCCAAGCCGATCGCGGTCGGGGACACGTGGAAGAAGAACTACGACATGCCGCTCGGGCCACTGGGGCACATGGAAATGAACGCCAAGTACAAGTACGAAGGGCCGGAACGTGGCGTGGAGAAAATCACCTTCACCGCCGACGCCAAATTCGGCCCGCCAAAAGAAGGCGCGGAACTCGGTCCGGTCACGATCGTCAAAGCGGACTTGAAAACGGACTCGTTCAGCGGGACTATGCTCTTCGACAGTAAAGCGGGTCGGTTGAAAGAAGTGAAGACCGAGATGAAGATGAACGGCACCATGACGATGAAGGCAATGGGGAACGAGATCGAAATCGGTATCAAGCAAAAGACGAAATCCACCAGCACCGTCTCCACGAACAACCCCGTCGATGATTGATCGCGGTGGGACGAAGC
>JANLRE010000206.1:0-6042 GCA_031368205.1 Fimbriiglobus sp.
GGTGAAAAATCAACTCGCGGCCGGCCCGGTCTCGGCGGCTTTCTTCTTCTTGAGTTTTTTGTTTTCGCTGGTGCTGTCCGGCATCAGTTTGCCGAGCGTGGTGCTGTCGATGTTTTTATGTTCGAGCAACATATCCCGGAGTGTTTCGATCAGCGCCCGATTCTCTTTGACCATCTTTTCAGCACGTTTTCGTTGTTCTTCGACCACTTCAGCGACTCGTTCATCGAGCAACTTTAACGTATCCGAAGACAAGTCCGCGCGGCGTTTCGCGGTGTTGCTTTGCATGTCGAGGTACTGTACCACGCCTAACTTACCGCCACCCAATCCTTGGACTTCGACCAGTTCACGGGCGATCGCGGTGGCGGATTGGAGGTCTTGGGTGGCACCCATTGAAATGTCATCGAGCAACAACCGCTCCGCTTCCCGTGCCCCGAGCGCGACCGCAATTTGATCGAGGTAAAAGCCCACGGTGCGGATGTACTTGTGGGCCGGGTCCGCGAACTTGACGTACCCAAAACTCCATTGCATATCACTGGCAATGGTGATGCGGTCAATCAACGGCGCGTGTTCGCAAAACATCGAGACCACCGCGTGCCCGGCTTCGTGGGTGGCGAGGACCGTCTCTTCCGCCTTGGTCATCGTCGGGCGGTCGATCCACTCCGAAAGCGCCCGCTCAACCAGAGGGGCATCGGTGTCACCAGCGAGGTCATCCCGCAACCGCAACCGGGCAATGGAGCGGCACAACGCATTCAAGTGGTCCCCGCTATATCGCGTGCCACCGGCTTGCCCCAGCACGTAATCGTTGGTCCGCTTCACGGCGTAATCGACCGCTTCGGCGGACATTTTCAGCTTCATCTTCTGGTTGTAAATCTCCAAGATCGCGCGGCGGTCGTCCGGTTCCGGGTACGGGATATGAAGATGAAACTCGAAGCGACCGGGCCGTAACAATGCGGGGTCGATCGACTCCACGAAGTTCGTCGTGCCGACCACGAAGACGAGTTCGTCCTTGTGGAAGCCGTCCATCTCCGTGAGCAACTGGTTCACCATCGAATGCTCAACACCCGACCCAGTGTACGTCCCCCGAGCCGTGGCGAACGAATCGAGTTCGTCGAACACGATGATCGACGGCGCCGATTGGCGCGCCTTGTGGAAGATCTGCCGAAGATTTTCTTCTGATTCGCCCACCCACTTACTTTTTAACTCTGGTCCGGACACGATCGTGATTGCTGCCCCGATCGCGGTGGCAATCGCTTTTGCGAAGTACGTTTTGCCGGTGCCGGGCGGCCCCCAGAAGATCATGCCACGCGGGATGAGTTCTTCGAGGCGGGCGACTTGCTCCGGGTCCGTGGCCAAGTCACGACGCTGGAGGACATCAAGGACTTCTTCCCGAAGCCGTTTCTTCACCTTCTCGTACCCGCCGATGTCCCGCCCGAGGTCGATGTCCGGGATTTCCAGGGTGCCGGTCAACGTCGCTTGGCGAAGATGGCGGTACGCTTGTTTGGGATCGGCGGGATAGTCTTCGCCTTCGATCGTCGAAAGCAATTTCCGCAGCCGGACGGCGTTGACCCCGGAGACATATTTGTAAAGTTGCCACGGGTTGAACTGGCGGCCAAACTTGCGGGCTTCGCGTTGCGTGATGAGGTGTTGAAGCCGATTGCGGCTGTTACCGAGGATCGAAATACGGTGCGGGAAGAGGTTCTCGATCACCTTCGGCAACGGGAAGGAGGGGTCTTTGAACCCCAGCCAAACCAGTTCCGGGTTCTCGTACAGCAAAGGGATCACTTCGCGTGCTTCGCCGGTCAGCCCGCCGCTACCTGTGGTCAACAAATCCAGGTGGGGCAGCACAACGACACGCCGTTCGACGGCTCCACGGACGGCTTCCCGCAGTTGCGAAATCATCGTGCCGATCAACCCCACCGGCATCGGCCCCGCAGGTTGGTCGGACTCGCGTGGGCGACCATCGAGATAAATGCAGCGGAGGTTTTGATCGCGCAACCGCGCCCGAAGATTAACGAACAAGTACGGCGCGAGTTCTTTGTCACACTCGATCAGACTGGGCAACCCCCGGACCAAGTGCCCCGCGACATCGGCCATCTCGGACGCATACGCCGCCTCGACCGCTTCTTGCGGAGTCAGCGAGGCAGGGAGTTGCGATTCGGGAACCGTGAGACTCATATATTCCAGGGCCAAATGATTGGTGTTCAGACAACGAGATACGACCACACTTAGACTTCAATTTTAATCGTCAACGACCCCGTCTCGGCGTCTTCGGTGATCTCTTTGACGGTGCCCAGTTGTTGGGCTTTTTGCTTGAGTGCGTCGCGGGTGACTTTATTGATGACCTGCCCGAGTTCCGGCTGCAATTCTTCCAGGTGCTTTTCTAATGCTTCCGTGGCCTGGGTTTGAAGGCGTTCCGTTTCCCGCTCGGCTTTCTTTTCGATGTCCTGCTTCAACTGGTCCTTCACCCGATCACGAACCGCCTTTTCGCCGGGACCGACATCGTCGTAGGTCGTCGCATCCCGTTTCGCTTCGATCGTCACTTTCTCGTCAACTTCGGACTTCACGGAGACTTCGCCGTTGCAGGGGTCCACGATCACGGTCAACTTGCCGTCTTTGCGGGCGAGGGTGCCGTCGTCTTGTTCCTCGAACCCGCGATTCTTGAGTTCGCCACGTAGCAAGCCCGCCATCTGTTCGGGCGGTAGGATTTCGAGCAACTCCAGTTGCGTGCAGATCTCGTCGGAGCCACGCAGTTCGCGGGTTTCAGATTCCTTCACGGTGATTCTGTAAGCGCGGCTCATGGTTGACTCCTTAAATCTTCAACGGTTCCAGTTGGTCAAGAATGCGTTTGGCTCGGGCGGTGATCTCATCGCCGCGAGCCAGTTCCCAGTCGGCTTTCCAAAGTTGGCTTGCTTCGTAGCCGTCATCAAAATAGCCAATTGCTCGTGCCGCGCGATCCCAACGATGCAGCGTGTCCAGTTGGCGTGGGAGTGCTAGCGCGCTGCGTTGGGTGTCCAGGCGATCCGCCAAACGCAGTGGCCCGGAACCTTGCAGGCCACCCGTCCAAAAAGACGGTGCGAGTTCAGTGTTGCCCAGAATGACCGTCGCGGTTCGCAACACAAACCGAGCGAGGTCGGTTCGACCGGACGTTTCCGCAACCTTCAAGAAACTTGCCAGCATCGCTAATTCCGCCCGCCCTTGGTGCCGCATTCGTTTCCAATCACCGATTTGGCCCTTACTGCGTTCGGAACGAATCCAGCGTTGGGCCAGCACGGGTTGCAGGCATTCTAAAATCGCCGCCCGCGTTCCCATCATATACGGACTGAAGTTCGGCACCTCGGGTTCGTCCCCGTTCGCAAAATCGGCAGGGCAGAGCAGCCAGCAGAGCGGGTTGAGGTCGAAAACATTCTTGCCCACGATTACGGGAACAACGTCTTGCAGCGGTCGCAGCGCGTCGAACGCCATCGAGAAAAAAAGTTCGTCGCCGGCAGTCAGTTCACCCGGCGGCGCGTCCCAAACTTCCTTGGTGTCGGTCGGTTTTTCGCTGGTCAACCAGACCAGAAAGCTCAGCGTGTGTTTACTGAACGAGAGTTCGCGTGTGGCCAGGGGAAGCCGATCCCAAACGCGGCCTTCGACTGGTTGACCTGCGCGCAAAAATCGGTCTCGACGCCATCCGCCAGCCCGCACGAGGTGCAGGACCGTGGCCTTGGAGAGTGTGTCGCGGATGAGCCGTACACAAGTCCGCGTCAAGCAGGGCGGAGCCGGTTGGAACTTGGCGTAGACCAGAGTCTGGGCTTGGTCCGCAGGCATGGACCCCAACAAAAACCGCAAGATCCGCAGCAAGTTGTACTCAAACCGCGACACCGCCGGTGGTCCAGCCGGTTCGGGCGCGGGCAACAGGGGATCGGTCAGGGTCGTCATCGTTTCCGCTTCCAGCCTTTCCATAATCTTATTGCGTTGACCGCTGGGAAGCCATTGATTGCCAACTCCGAACCCTGCAGACGAATTTCCAGTGTATTGCGTTGCTGCCAACACTGGTCATCAGGGTGGTAGCGATCGGTCAAAAAATGAATCCGCTGGTTGGTCGATCCAATCCACCGCCGCGTCTTGTCGGGTTGTTCGCGGAGGTAAGGGCCGTCCACAAGCAGATCGGTGTGGGCCAGCAATTCCGTGATCGCTGGGTCCAACTTGGCGTGGAGAGCTTCCAACGTGTAGCCGCTGTAAATCATCACGCTCAGACCGAGTTGGTGTGCAGCCTTGGCAAGTTCAGCACCGGGTTCCGCATGGGCAAACGGTTCGCCGCCCAGCAGCGATAAGCCTTCGATTCCTAATGCGTGTTGTGCCTGCTCGATCGCTGCAATCATCCGCGCCGTTGTCCACGTTATGCCGCCCTTAAACGGGAGAAACTCCGGGTTACAACACCCCGGACAGCGTAACGGGCAGCCTTGGAACCAAATCGCAAATCGCTTGCCCGGTCCCTCCGCTTCGGTACACGAAACCACCTGCGCGATTTGCATCGTGAGTTCAGTCCGCGTCGGCACAAGTTCTAACGACGTTTTCAAGGCCGGGATTCTCGGGGTGACGATGTGTCATTATAGGTCGCTCGCGGCAATCCGCACGAACCCGGTTGAACCTTCTCGGCCGTCGCACGAAATGTCACGGTCGATGAATTGGCGGATGACATCAATGTTTGTGAGAAGGTGCTTGGTCACTTTGGAGACACGGTATTCGGAAGCGTCCGGTGAAAACGCCAACGGCAACAGAATCTGGTCTGCGGCGTGAGGGTCAACCGGGCAGCCGGTTTCGCGGAACGCCATCGCTTGGTCGGCAACGTCGTCCGCAACCCGCTCCGCAGACTTGCCCTTTTCACCCAGCGCAAAAAACGATGTTGGGACAGTCGGTTGGCGAAACACAACGCCGATGACCGAACTCGGGCCGTTCGCCCATTGCTCGGTGGGAATGTGGGTCTCGATCTCGACGAGCTTCAACCGGGCGGTGAGTTGTTGGGCTTGTCGTTTGCCAATCCCCGCCGGTAACCCGGCAATCGCGCTGAAGCCATCGGCCGTAGTTAACACCGGGCTGTCGAGGAGTGTCAACCCCTTGACACGGTGGCAGGGCCGAATGATGGCGCGAATCTCACCGCCGCCACGCGGGTAAAAGCCCGGTTGGACCATCGTGAGTTCAACGTCAAGGCCCATGCCGCGAAGGTACGCAGCCCAAGTCGTATGCAAGTAATGAAAGCACGGCGCGTAAGCCACGTGCGTGCCGCCGGAAATCGTCACGTCGCTTGCCGTGTCGCCGCGCAACGCTAGCGGCAGAAAAACGGTGTGGAGCACAAGTGCCGTCGCGCCGGCGGTGCCGATTTGAAAGTGGTACGGCCCCGGCTTCACGTCACTCGGTTCAAAAACCAGCACACTGGAGCCGATCGAGGCACCCTTGTAAATGCCACCACAAATCGCCGCTGCCGCCTTCACGCAGGCAAAATGCTGCGCCGCCATCCCCGGCTTCGGTCGATTCGCGCGGATGTTAAACAACCGAAACGGCTTCCCCGTCAGCACAGACAACGCCAAGCTCGACCGCAAAATCTGCCCGCCACCTTCACCCAACGAACCGTCCAATTCAATCATCGAAACACCATATCGGGATAGCGAAGAACACTACAGTGTAGAGGCAAACTTGTTATAAAGGTTCACACCGAACAGTTGTAAATTAGGGTACAATTAATTGTCAAAATGGATGACGTGATTGTGGTTAGGGCTTTTACTTGTGGGGTGAACCACTCACCCCTTTTCCCGACGGCACCCCGAGCGGCACTATGTCCGAAATGCGAGAAGTAGAGTGGTCCACGACTGACCGAGGAAGTCACCGACGGCCGTGGCGCAAGTCCACACGTTCATCCGGGAGCGGTGCCGCGATAGCAACGACGAATACTTGGCGACGGTCACGGTGTTGGGAGATGCTACTTGCCGATATGTGGACCGCACTCGAACGGGCGGTCAAAGCAGTCGAAGGCGAGGGTTATAAAAGGGCGCGAAACTCTTCGAT
>JANLRE010000254.1:0-3055 GCA_031368205.1 Fimbriiglobus sp.
CCCTTGGGTTTAATTTATTTTAATTCTTCCACCCCACCCCGGCCCCCCCCACCCGGTTTTTTCGGGTTCGCCCCCCGGGGGCGGGGGTATTTAGGGGGGTCAAAGCTTCCACCCCACCCCGGCCCTCCCCGCAAACGGGGAGGGAGGAAGAGGCGATCCGTGCGCTGAAGACTTCCGGTTCCGCTACGATCGGAACGACTTTCGGCCCGAAGAGCACGTGGGTCCACCAGAAGCCGATCAGCGTTTGAAACGTTCGCGGCACTTCCCAGAGTGACACCTTGCTGTCACCACCCAACCGAGGCCGGTGCGTGACCGGCACTTCGACCACACGGTAGCCCAGTTGCCGGGCGCGGGTCAGCATCTCCGTGTTGACGAAAAAGCCGCGACTTTCGGGCATCAGGTTCACCAACGCTTCGCGTCGAAAGACCTTCAACGCGCAATCGCAATCCCGCACCCGTGTGCCCAAAAAGCTGCGGGCCAGCCAGTTGTACCCGCGTGACAAGAACCGCCGCCGCCACGGGTCTTTTCGCTTGACGCGCCGCCCCGCCACGATCGGCGAATTCGCCGTCCGCCGGACCAGTTCCCCGAGTTCGAGCAAATCAAATTGACAGTCCGCGTCCGTGAAGGCGATGCGGTCAAACGTCGCCGCTTCAAACCCGGTTCGCAGTGCCGCACCGTAGCCGTAATTTTCGCTGTGGCGAATCAACCGCACGTTCGGTCGGTCCGCGATCATCTCGCGGACCAACCCCACGGTCCGGTCCGAACTCCCGTCATCCACCACGATGATTTCATAGTCCCGGAACTGCTGCCGTAGCGCCGAATCGGCTTCGACGATTGCCGATTCAATCACCGCATCTTCGTTGAATGCCGGCAGAATCAGGCTGACGGGTTGGGACGAGCGAGTAGTCAATCGGTCCGCGTCCATGCGGGTCACCTCTTGCGAATCAGTCAAAGGGCGACCCGCAGAGTACCGCGCCGAACAAACGAGGTAAAGACGGGTTCGGAAAGCTCACGATCGCCGTCACGACCCTTCACTTGAGTCGCCGACGGTTGCGCGGGATTGCCAGATGGCGGGATCGCGGCTGGTATGGAAGATGGACAGCACTCGAACCAGTGTGGACTCTTCCCGATAGTACACACAGTAAGGGTAGCGGCGAACGACTGCCCGACGAATGTTCCCAAACACTGTCTGGTGCAATTGCGGCATCACCCGGATACGGTCCAGCACTTTTTCGACTGCATCGGCGAAGGCCTCGCCCAATCCGGCCCGTTGCAATTCGTAATAGTCGTACCCCACGTCAAACTCGGCTCGGGCTTCGGGGTCGAGAATAATTGGCAGGCTCACTGCGGCCACCTTGCTCGTGCGGCGGCACGCACGGCCTCCCAGGGTACCCCCCGTGACGGGTCCGCGTCCGCGAGTGCGGCACGGCGTTCCAGTTCGGCTTGGACCTCGGGCGCGATCGGTTCGCCTTGCCTGGAATCGTGGACGCTGTCCCACAACGCCTCCGCAAGGGCGAGCCGATCGTTGACACTCATGTTGTCCAAGCCGAATTGTTGAAGTAGCGATGGCATCGGCGTTGTCTCGAAACTGAAGACGGACAATGACCTTCCAGTTAAAGCCTACCGTGCCAAACCTACGGGGTAAAGTCGGGTTCGGTTCTCGATAAACTTTGTGAATCTTTCCGGTTTTGCGCGACGCGCACCCGACTCGGGCGGCAGATGATACATGAGGGGTGACGATGGCCAGCCAACCGGCGAGCGGCATTCTGCGTTTGATCGGCACGCACGACCCAGTTTGCGAACTGGCCGATGCCGACTTGCTGGCCCGTTTCCATACCCATCGGGAACAGCGGGCGTTCGGGGAATTGGTGCGTCGGCATGGGCCGATGGTGCTGGGGGTCTGTCAGCGGGTCGTGGGAATGTCCGCCGATGCGGAGGATGCGTTCCAGGCGGTGTTCGTGGTGCTGGCCCGCCGGGCGGGGGACGTTCGGCAGCCCGAATTGCTCAGCCACTGGCTTTACGGCGTGGCTTACCGCATCGCCCGGAAGGCGCGGCGAACGGCGGCCCGGCACCGGGGGCGTGAGGTTCCGATGGCGAACGTGCCGGAGCAAATTCAGCGATCCCACGAAGCGTTTCCGGAGTTGGCGGGGATTCTGGATGAAGAACTCGCCCGGTTGCCGGAGTGGTATCGGCTGCCGATTGTGCTGTGCGACTTGCAAGGGCTGTCCCGCACCGAAGCGGCCACGCGGCTGGGCGTTCCCGAAGGCACGTTGAGTAGCCGACTGGCCAACGGACGCAAGAAACTCGCCGACCGGCTGACCAGTCGCGGCATCTCGTTGGCCGCACTCACCCTGTTCCTGTCCGACCAAGTGCGGGCCAGCGTCCCCCACCGACTGCTCGATGCGACGATCGAAACGGCCATGACCACCGCCTTCGGCGGTACGGTCTCGACCGCCATTACCCAACTGGCTTACGAAGGAATTTTCACCATGAAAAAGCTGCTGATACTCACGGTTGCCATCTCGATGACAACGGTCGGCGTGGTCCTCACCACCATCTCCGCCGACGACAAGAAAACCCCACCCGTTGTGAAAGCGGAAGTGAAAAAGGAAGACGCGAAGGAAGAACAGCAACCCAAAACGCGGGTGGAGTGGTCGAAACCCCGGATGATCGGACACCACGACCTTGACGGATCAGCAACAAAAATAATTTGGGGCGGTGACGCCAAGTCGCCATACTTGTTCGTTGAAGAGCGAAAGCTTGCCGACGAGAACGATCCCGGACGTGTTCACGTCTATCGCCTACGGGATGAAAACGTGGTGACTTCGCATACGTTGTCTCCGCACCATCATTTAGTCGATGTGTTTCAGAATGAACCGGCGTTTGTGACCCGACGAATCGACTATGGTGGGGTTAATTCTGTCCGCGAACTTCGGTACTACGAGTCGAAGCTCAAGTTGGACGGGATGTCGAAAAACATTGGTCTCGTCGAGATTAAACCGGGTCAAGTCCGTGAGGAACCAAATTCCTTTCGACCGCGGAAGAACTGGGTCGA
>JANLRE010000141.1:0-3949 GCA_031368205.1 Fimbriiglobus sp.
TAGTGGTTCAGCATGAACTCGTTCGTGTTGAGCAGCGCCCAGAAGACGTCTTGGTAGAAGGTCACGTCATTGGGGTACGACGGCATCACGATACCGGGGGTGGATGGCGTCGGCTTGGTCGCAGGTGAGGGAATTCCTTTCACCGCTTCGGCCTTCGGGATCACACCCTTGGTCTGAATGGATTTCAACTTCACTTTTTCATCGGCAGTTGGCCGTCGATTCAGGGTCATCAGGAAGAGTTCGTCCAGCACGCCATTGACGTTCGTCGTGCCGGTTTTGCTGAATTTCTCGACGATCTTCAGCACCGCATTGGCACCCTTGGTGCCAACCTCGTCGTTCAATTCCCGACCGTTCATCATCAACAGTGCCTGGACCACGGTGCCGTTGAACGTCATCTCGTTGCCTTCGTCGTCGCCGAACTGTTGGACCAGCTTTTCCATCCAGCGTTCCCTCGATTCCAAGCGTTTCTTCGGGTCCACACTCTTAACCGTGTCCGCCTTGGTGGCAATAGAAATCGATTCAAATAGCACTTCGGGCGAGAGTGCTTTCAGCGGCATCCGGGCAAAGTAAGCGTCGTACTTCGGGTCGGCGTACTCTTTGTTCGCCACGTGGCTGAGTTGGTACGCATCACTGTTGCAGATCCACTCCAGCAAGAGTTTCGAGTTGTACCCGTACTTGACGAACTCTTCGGCTAGTTTGTTCAGCAGTTCGGGGTGGATCACTTCGTTATGGCTGCCGAAGTCGTCGATCGACGCCTCTTTGTTCAGTCCGCGACCGAAAAGGTGGCCCCACATCCGATTGACGTAGGCTTTGGCAAAGTTGTCGTGCGTAACGACGTACTCGGCGAGCAGTTCCCGGCGAGTTTTATCGCCGCCATCGCTGAGGCTCTTCTGGCTAGTCTCGCCCTTCTCCGCTTGGGCAACGTCCTTCAAAAAGGTTGGCTTAATGGACTTCAACTGACCGTCCCGGCGTTCATAGAAAACGCGACCTTCAACGTTCACGCTGGCATTTTCTTTCAACTCGAGTTGTTGAAGGGCCATCATCATGCGGTTGTTCGCTTGGGGTCGTGTCGGCGCACCTGTGCGTTGAATTTGCCGGAAGAAAGCGTTCACGCCCCAGAAGTCCGATTGGACCCATTCCTTATTGAACGGGTGGTCGTGACACTGGGTACACTGCGTTTGCAGGCCCAAAAACAAGCGAGTGACCCGCGACGTGATCGGAACCGCATCGAACGTCCCCAACTCAGTTCGTTTACCCGGCGGGTTCATTTCGCCGAGTTGTTGGGCAATGAAGTTGACTGCACCGTTGTAGTCCGTCTTACCCGTCGCCGTCAGGATCTGGGTCACGATGTCTTTGTAGTTGGTTTCTTTGAGCAGTTCGGTTTGGAGCCAAATTCGCATCTGCGCCCGGTATCGTTCGTCAACACTGCGGCTCAGTAACCACACGGTCCAGATGTTCGACCAGTGTTCCGCATACTCGTCATCATAGTTAAATTCCAGAACCTTTTTACCATCCACCTTGACCGGATTCCCGGCTGTCTTGGGCTTGTAGTCCCTCGTGTACAACAACCGCTTCACTAGCTTCGCACGCTTGTCGGCTGTCTTATCTAGCTCAAAATCGACAACTTCTTCCGCGGTGGCGATGCGACCGATCAGGTCGATAAAGGCCCGGCGTAAGAACTCGCTGTCCGTCGATTTCGCGGCCGGCTTCTTGATGTCGGCTTCTTTCCATTTTGCGGCAATCAGTTCGTTGATTGAAACCGTCTGCGACGATGGTGCTTCGGCGGCGGGGGCGACCGGCATTACGGCAAAAAGAAAAGCAACCAAGAGTCCAGCGGTCAGGCGGTTCATCCAACACCCCCAGTAAGTCGTATCGCTAAGTGGGCGAAATGTGACGGTGAGTGATTTCACGGCGTTTCGATCGCGTTCCAACATCTCGCCACTGTTACTATTGTAAACCATAGACAAGCAGCGTGGTATCGAATGACAGTTGTGTTTGTCAGCGAATCGCACTGGTAGGTTAACCGTTTGATGCGTTCTTCGGCGTGGAAGTTCCCGAACTCGTCCTGTTCAGAAGGTAGGTCATGAATCTGGATTTGCGAATTGTCGCGGAGAACATCCGCAAAACGGACACGGAAGAACTCCTGGACCGCGTCACGGTCTACCGTGCGGGAATGGAGCCGGCTGCGGTCGATTTGATTCATGCGGAGCTATCGAATCGCGGGGTCCATGAAGACCAAATTGCGGAGCATCACCACCAACGGCAAACCTACGTGCTGTTCCAGGCCGATGGCACCGCGATCGTGTGCAGTTTTTGTGACCGTCCCGCGATTGTGCGGGCACAGGGGTGGCACAAACTCTGGGGCAAAGTACCGCTTTTCCCGCGATTGTTGTCCTACTGCGATCAACACGCGCCGGCAGAATAACGAAAAAACCGCCCGTTGCGGGCGGTTTTTCACGGCGTCACAGGCCGCTTACTTCACGACGGATTTGACATCGGCTTCGGTCAGTTGCGTTGACGGCTTGCCAACCTTCACGCTGATCCAATTGATGATACTTGGCGTGAACGGGAACGTCCCTTTCTTCACCAGTTCGGTCATCCGTTTGTCGCGGTTGGCGCGCTCTTTTCGCTTCAGATGACCGTTCTCACGACGGGTGACTTTTCCGTTCGCCCGCGCCCGGTCCATCCGCGTCGCCGTTGACATCCGCTCTGCCATGACTCATCCATCCCGCTGTGAAATAATGACCCTAGACCCATCAATATAGTTCGTTCCACCGAATTGGGAAGAGGGTCATCGAAGCGGTTGGCTGCATTTTTCCAAGGATCTAATCGAGTGTCACGACTTCGCCACCGGATCGGGTGACGAGTGCCGCGAACGTGGCTGCTGTCAGTGACGACCGCACGAACCGCACCGATCCATCGCCGAACAATGCGTTGATGCCGCCCGTGTGGAACGAATACGGTTGGCTCGTCCCCTCGGTTCCGTAGGGGGCACTGTTATACGTGGGGTAGTTGTAGCCGTTGGTGCAACCAATTGCGCAGGTTCCGTTGACATAGGTGGTGCCGTCCGGAGTCGATGGTGCAAATTCAAGGTCCGAAGCCAGGCGGCACCAGCCACCACCGTTGGTTTTGTTAGTTGGCACGGTTCCAATGGGCCTGCTGTTGCGGAAAATCTGCGGGCGACCAGCCGATTCGATCACGAGCAGGGTGTTCGACAACCCGTCGGTCACGCTGCCAATTTTGTTCCCTGGGTTTTTGTTCTTCTCCATGATCCCCGGTTGAACCAAGCCAGTCGTGTTCACCGTTGTGGCATAGGCAGCAACCCCGGTCACGGCGGCGTAATCGGTAACCGAGACGATGTTCCAAACGCTGGTTTGGGGGTCACCGTCCAACCGTTCCGGGTTCGGCGTGGACGGGCATTGAAAACCCTTGAGTTTTTGGGCCGTGGTTGGCAAGTTCGTTACGGAACTCCAAGTCGTGGTCACGTCGTAGTTCTTGCGCAAATTGTCTTGCTCGATGAACGCCAAAGTCGGAATCACCCAGCTCACCCGTGGCAACGGCGTTACACCGGATGGCCGAATGCTCGACGGAAAGTAGCTGTACGCGCTTTCGTGGTTGTGAATCGCTAGCCCCAATTGTTTCAAATTGTTCTGACACGTCGTCCGAGCAGCGGCCTCCCGAACCTTCTGAACCGCAGGCAGCAGCAAGCCGATCAAGATCGCAATAATTGCAATCACAACCAACAATTCAATCAAGGTAAAACCATTCGAGCGAATCGAACTTTCCCGTTTCATCTGCATTCTCCTTAAACATGACTATTCCGATCGGCATGATCAACTACTTATAGAGTATCGGCCATTTCACGACTTATCAAGTCAACAAAGTCATGTTTCTTGTGAAATTTACGAAGTCGTTAACCCACAAGGACTTGGAACTCTCGCATTGCGAG
>JANLRE010000314.1:0-1770 GCA_031368205.1 Fimbriiglobus sp.
CCGACCCACAGTTCCGTGGCGTGGGAATACCTCCGACACGGATTGACACGGATGCTGATTACGGACCATCCGAAACCGAAGGGGAGTGAATTGGGTCCGCTGGTACACACCTTCATGGCCCAAGTTCAGCACCGCGAGGACTATCGGCAGAAATTAGCCGAAGCGAATGCCGGCTGGCGGGACCACATTAGCGGGGATTTGCAGAAATCGCTGCCGAGTGACAATCCGTTGCCGCCTACAGCCATCGCGTCCGTGATTATGGCACTGTTTCAAGGCTTGAGCGGTCAACTTTCTGTCGATCCGAACGCCTTCGACCGCCACGCGGTCTTGCAAGTTTGCTTGCAGTTGCTTTCACCGTTAATGAACCGAACCCCGCCGAAACCGATGACCGGAGAGGCCGATGAGTGACCTAAGAACGATTCCCGTACACGTCGCAGAACCGGCCCAAAACGGCGAGATGCTGAGCCGTGTGAAGCAGTTGCGATTAGACAACCAACTCAACGGCGCGAAGTCCGGCGGCGGCGGCGCGACATGGTTGCCCTGGATCCTGTGCGTGGTGTTGGCCGTCACATGGGCCGGGGTTGCCATCCGCAGTTACAAGAACGGGCCGCAATCGGATAGCGTTCTTGCCACAAGCCCCGCAAATGGGACGGGCGTGACTTCAACGTCGGGCACGAGAAGCACGTCAACCGCCGTCGAATCCGGGTCGATTCAGTTGGAAGTCAAAGGCTATCTCGTCCCACGGCAAACGGTCGCGGTCAGCCCGATCGACGTGGCAGGGCAACTCATCAAGTTGGACATTAAAGAAGGCGAGTTGTACCAGAAGGACCAAATCCTCGCGGAGATCGACCCCCGGAGTTACCAGTACACTTACAACGAGTCGAAATCGTCACTCCTGGCCGCCCAAGAGCGGTACAAAGCCGCAACGCAAAAGCGTGACGAACTGATGCCGCAATCGGTTCGGCAGATTGAGAAAGACCAACTCATCGCGCAAATCAACGAAGCGAAAGCGCAGAAAGCACGCACCGATGACGAACGGCAACGGCTTCAGGGTTTACGTGGCAACGTCTCGGGTAAGGAAATGGACCAAGCGCTCAACGACGCCCTCGCCAATAAGTTCCGGCTGGAAAAGCTGAGTATCGACCTGCGGATTTTGGAGCAAGGCCCGCGACCCGAACGAATCGCGTCGGCGAACGCCGATGTCGCGGGTGCCGAGGCCGATGTGAAGTCGTCCGAAGCCAGGGCTGCTGCGGCAAAATGGCGGTTGGACAACTGCACCATTCGCGCACCGATCACCGGCACCGTACTGACGAAAAAATCCGAAGAAGGCAACCTCGTGAACCCGCTCGCGTTCGCCGGGGGTTCGGGGTCGGTCTGCGACATGGCGGACCTGTCCGACCTGGAAGCGGACTTGGAAATCCCCGAACGCGAAATTGCGAAACTCAAAGCCGGTCAACCGTGCCGCATCAAAGCCGATGCGTACCCGGACCGAACCTACAGCGGCAAACTCGATCGCATCATGCCGATTGCCAACCGGGCGAAAAGCATCGTGAACGTGCGGGTGAAAGTCACCCTGCCCGCCGGCGAAAGACCCGGCACCTTCCTGAAACCCGAAATGGGCGCCGTCGTCTCGTTCCTACCGATGACCGCACCCGAACCGAAGTGACAATCCTTCCGTCCGAGCCACGACCGTCAGGGAGTGGCCCAACCCGATACCCGCGCTACGCTACTCCGATGGCAACAGACCGTATCGCGTGAGGCCGGCTGGGC
>JANLRE010000319.1:0-3873 GCA_031368205.1 Fimbriiglobus sp.
CTCGAAGACACCGACGGCGACGGCGTGCAGGACAAGACACCCGGCGTGCTGGATAACGGCGTAAACTGGTCCGGTATCGAACGCGGGGGCGGCGGGGTGTACCTGTGCTCGGCCCCGCCCTTGATTTTCCTCCCGATTCAGGACGACAAACCGGCAGGCAAACCGGAAATCCTGCTGGACGGCTGGAACATCAAGGACGCCAAGCACAACGTTTTCAACTCGCTCGTCTGGGGGCCGGACGGGTGGCTGTACGGGTGCAACGGCATCCAGACGAAGTCACTGGTGGGCAAGCCCGGCACGCCGGACAAGGACCGCGTCTTCTTCGATTGCGGCGTCTGGCGCTGGCACCCGACTCGCAAAGTCTTCGAGGTCGTCGCCACCGGGACGACAAACCCGTGGGGGCTGGACTTCGACGAACACGGCGAGATGTTCATCACGAACTGCGTGATCGACCACCTGTGGCACGTCGTGCCCGGCGGGCGGTACACCCGCATGTACGGCGAGGACTACAACCCGCACACTTACGGTTACATGGGCAGCGCGGTGGACTACAAGCACTGGGCGGGCGGGCCGTGGACCGAGAGCCGGTTCGACAAGGCCACCGGCACGGCGAAAAAGGAGCATGGCGACGCCGGCGGCGGTCACGCCCACAGCGGGGCGGCAATTTACTTGGGCGAGAACTTCCCGAAGGAGTACCGCAACACGCTGTTCACCTGCAACATCCACGGCAACCGCCTCAACAACGATGGTTTGGAACGAACGCCGACCGGCATGAAGGGCGTGCGCCGCCCGGACTTCCTGTTCGCCAACGACCCGTGGTTCCGTGGCATCTGCGTGAAGCAAGGGCCGGACGGCGGTTTATACGTGAGCGACTGGAGCGACACCGGCGAGTGCCATAACTACGAAGTCGTGGACGCCAGCAACGGGCGGATTTACCGCACCATCTACGGCGATCAAAAAGGCTGGAAGGGCAACATCGCCACGATGACTAACGACGAACTGGTGAAGGCCGTCATCAGCAAGAACGAGTGGCTCTCCCGCAAGGCCCGACAGCAATTGCAAGAGCGTGCCCACCGCGACCCGAAAGTTGCGACGAAGTTGGCGGACGACGTGCGGAAGCAGTGGGACGCTTCAGCATCTCACTCGGAGGCGCTACGGTGCGCGTGGGTGTTGGCGGGGATGGAGACGTTGACGAATGACGATCTCAAAACGCTGATCTCGTCGAAGGATGAATCGCTGCGGGCGTGGGGTTATCGGTTGGGATTGGCCGACACCGAAACCGAGTTCAAAAAAGCGTTGGTATCAACGGACCTATCCCGGCACGAACCGTCCACATTTGTTCGGCAACACTTTTACGGGGCGCTTCAACGGGTGCCGGTTGCGTTGCTTCGCTCCATGATCCAGACCACGGCCGTACCGAACGACGAGTCCGATCCGAACATTAACTTGATGCGCTGGTACGCCATCGAACGGCTCGCCGGGGAGCGCGACGTTGCCTTCTTGTCACTCTTTACCAAAGCCGGGGCAAGTCTTGCTCGGCAAAACGTCGTGCGGCGATTTTTGACTGCCTACCCAGACCGGAGTCAGGAAGTTGTGGCAACGATTGCTTCCCACACGCTGCCACCGCCGACCCGTACTGCCCGCGAGCCACGAATGCTTCTTGACTTGTTCCGTGGGATGAACTTGGCGTATGCGGATCAGCGTGACGTGCCGATGCCGAAGGGGTGGAGCGAGTTAAAGTTCGACCGCTACTCCGGTGAGGTTCTGCAACTGACACAGGAACTTTCGGTGAAGTTCGGCGACACGAAGACGATCGAGATGCTCCGCAAACGCATCACATCCGTAGGCGAAAAGCCCGCCGACCGCAAACGGGCGATCGAGTTGCTGTCCGCACGCAAAATGCCGGAAATCGTGGAGTCGTTGCGAACCGGGTTGCGTGACCCGCAAGTTCGTGGTGCGGCGATTCGCGGGTTGGCGAACTATCCGGAGGACGCGACCGCGCAGGCGATTCTGGACGTTTACCCGCAACTGACGGCGGAGGAAAAAACCGACGCCATCCAAACGCTGGCGTCACGGAAATCGTTTGCAGCGGCGCTGCTCAACGCCATCGAAAAAGGGGCGTTGGCGAAGACCGAAATCACGGCGTTCTCCGCACGGCAAATCATCGCATTGAAAGACAAGACAATTGACGCCAAACTCGCCAAGGTTTGGGGCACGATCCGCCCCGCGTCGGCAACGCGGGTGGCCCAGACAGAAAAATTGAAGTCGTTGCTCACGACAACGACGTTGCAAAAGGCGGACAAAGAGCATGGCCGGCAACTCTTCGTTAAAAACTGTGCGGCGTGCCACAAGCTGTTCGGCGAAGGCGGGGAGGTCGGCCCGGAATTGACTGGCTCGCAGCGAGCCAGTCTCGACTACGTGTTGGAGAACGTGCTGGATCCGAGTGCCGTCGTGGCGAACGAGTACAAGCTCATCACGTTCAACCTGATCGACGGCCGCGTGGTGTCGGGCATCGTCCGCAAAACCACCGGCCAAGCGCTGACCATCCGCACGTTGAACGACGAACTCACGGTACTCGTGAAGGACATCGAAAGCCAGAAGCCGACGGGGTTGTCGATCATGCCGGACGGCCTGTTCGACAACCTGAAAGACGACGAGATACGCGACTTGGTCGCGTATCTCGGGAGTCCCCAGCAAGTGCCGTCGAAGTAGCCGTTATTCCACCGTCACGCTCTTCGCTAGGTTGCGCGGTTTGTCCACATCACAGCCGCGTAACAGTGCGATTTCATACGCCAGAAGTTGCAGCGGAATCGACACGACGATGGGTTGCAGATATTCCGGCACATCGGGGACCGGGATCACGTCGTCCGCGATTGCCGCAACTTCTTTATCGCCCGGGCTACAGACCGCGATCACCGGCCCACCCCGCGCTTTGATCTCTTGCATGTTGCTCATGACCTTGGCGAAGACGTTGCCGCGCGGCACCAAGAACACGCTCGGCGTGTCCGCATCGACGAGGGCAATCGGGCCGTGTTTCATCTCGGCAGCGGGGTACCCTTCGGCGTGGATGTAACTGATTTCCTTCAGCTTCAACGCGCCTTCCAACGCAACCGGATAAAGGTACTGCCGACCCAGGTAAAGCATGTTGCGGGCGTGCTGATACTTCTGCGCGATGACCTTGACACGCTCGTGGCACTTCAAGGTTTCCCGGACCGCGTCCGGCAGCTTGCGGAGTTCGTTGATAATCTCTTGTCCTTGCAGGCTCGACAAGTGCCGCGTGCGGCCAAAATAGAGGGCGAGCATCGTGAGAACGGTCGTCTGCGAGGTGAACGCCTTCGTGCTGGCCACGCCGATTTCCGGACCCGCGTGGAGGTACACTCCGCCGTCGGCTTCGCGGGCAATGGTACTGCTCACGACGTTACAAATTGCCAACGTGGTATGTCCCATCCGCTTCGATTCGCGTAACGCCGCCAGAGTGTCGGCGGTCTCGCCGGATTGCGTGATGGCGAGCATGATGGTGTGGTGGTCCATCGGCGGGTTGCGGTAACGTAGCTCGCTGGCGTACTCGACTTCGACCGGCATTCGGGCCAATTCTTCAAAGAGATATTCACCCACTAGGCCAGCGTGGTAGCTGGTTCCGCAGGCGGTCATGATGACGCGGTCGATGCTGCGCAGGTCTTTAGAATCGAGGTTCAGACCGCCGAAGTGGGCGGTGCTGTCGGCATCGTCAAGCCGGCCGCGCATGGCGTTGGCGATCGTTTCGGGTTGCTCGTAAATCTCCTTCAACATGTGGTGCGGGAAGCCGTTGAGTTCGCCATCACTGTCTTCGCCAAGGAAGTGCTGAATGTCCTGGAGCGGCGCGTCCACGGTGTC
>JANLRE010000340.1:0-2834 GCA_031368205.1 Fimbriiglobus sp.
CGCAAACTACCCAGTATCCCAACTGCGTAATACCTAACAAAGTAAAAAGTAATTACCTTGTGCGATTGACAAGCCTGGGAAACTTTGCCGGGTTTAACTTCAAGACGGGTTGTGCGGGGTGTCGATAGGGATTGTGTGACCGCGTGAGCGATTTGGCTCACGACTTGCGTTCCGGACAGGGGGCGATGCGATGCTCGGTTCAGTCGGACGCTGGGGAACGCTCGTTGTGGTCGGGTTATTTGTTAGCCCCGTTGTGGCACAAGTTCCGGTGCCGCGCATCCCGGCTTTAACGACGCCAACGTCAACCGGCCCCGGTTCGCAGGGTTGGCCGGTGCCACTCGGCCAGTCGGCCCCGCAAGTTGTTCAACCAAGCCCAACTCCGTTATTGGAAACGCCACCGAGCGCGTTTGTTGGCCAACCATCGCCTGGGGTTGTTCTCGATCAAGAAGGACTCACGCCGCTTCCGGGTAGCCTTGAGGACGACTTCAACAAAGAAGTCGCGGGGCGGCGCTCGTTTCAATACTGCAACTGGGAAAACACTCGCGTCTCCCTGTTCCCGTCCACGTTGCTTTGGGAACCACCGCTCGCCAGTAAACGGGAAGCCCGCCTGCAAGTGATGCCGACGAACTTCCAGAACTACGTCAACAAGTGGACGCTCGAAACCTCGATCGGAACCACCGTCGGCATCCTGCGGGTCGAACCCGCCGGGCGCGATCTGGCTTATCAGTTGGACGTTTTCGGCGTGGTGCATACCCGGCTTTCCCCGGACGACTTGATGGCGAACGATTACCGCTTCGGGTTTCCGCTCACGGCCCGGAGGGGGAATTGGCAAGGCAAGTTGGCGTATGAACACACTAGCGCGCACCTCGGCGACGAGTTCCAACGTAACACAGGTCGGCTACCGATCAACTTTGCGAAGGATGAAGCGGTCCTCGGTGTCAGCCGCACGTTCCCGGAGTTCGCGCTGCGGGTGTACGGGCAGGTCTCGTATGCGTTCATGCAAGACTTGGCAAACGACCCCGACCGTAAGCGGTACGACGCCGGGTTTCAATGGGTCTGCCAGGTGCCGACGGGGTTGAGTGGGGCGCCGTTTGTGGCCGCCCATATCGAAGCTCGTGGGGACCAAGATTTCGACCCGAACTTTGTCGCCCAAGTCGGATGGCTATGGCGAAACCCGTACCAACGGCTCGCCAACTTCCGGATCTACGCGGAGTATTACAAGGGGCGTTCACCCTACGGGCAATTCTTCAAAGAGCGCGAGGATTTCTACGGCGTCGGCTTCGCCTGCGATTACTAAACCGAACCATTTTCAACGACATCCGCCGACCACGCCTAAGAATGGGTGTGGTCGCTTTCGTTTCCTCGTGCCGGGCAACACCATGTCGAATCAGACTTTCACCCTGCGCTCCCCAATGCCAGTCTCGGCGGCAGAACTTTACGAATGGCACAGCCGACCCGCCGCGTTTTCCCGACTGGTGCCGCCGTGGGAAGCCGTCAAAATCATCGAGAAAAAAGGTGCGTTTGGAGATGGCCATACGGTCACGTTGTGGGCTTCCCTACTCGGGCCGATCGGCAAACGTTGGGTTGCGGAACTGTACGATGTCATTCCGGGGCAGCAATTCCGCGACCGCCAACTGACGGGGCCGTTCGCATTTTGGAACCACACCCACACCATGATCCCGGACGGCCCGACGCGATCGTACCTGGATGATTCGATCGAATACCGCGTACCGTTTGGCGGGCTAGGAACGCTGTTCGGTGGTGGTCTGGTTCAGTCGAAACTTGCTGCGATGTTCGCTTACCGTCATGCCGTCACCGCCAGTGATTTGCGACGCCACAACCAGTTTGCCGACCGACCGCGTTTGAAGATCGTCATCACGGGTTCGCGGGGGTTGATCGGCAACGAACTCGCGGACTTTCTGTCGTCGGGCGGACATGAGGTGATTCGCTTTGTGCGCGGGGCGGTCAAGCCAAGTGCGTTCGACGACGGGACTAAATCCGTGATGTGGTGCCCGGAAGACCGGGTTGACCCTGCAATGCTAAACGGCGTCGATGCGGTCATTCACTTGGCGGGGGACGGCATCGCGGACGGGCGGTGGAGTGCTGCGAAGAAAAAACGCATCCTCGAAAGCCGCACCGTCCCGACCCGTAATCTCGCAAAGTGTATCGCGGCGATGACCCGGAAGCCGAAGGTGTTTCTTTCGGCATCTGCGATCGGTATTTATGGCGATCGCGGCGATCAAGAACTGGATGAAACTTCCCCGGACGGCACGGGCTTTTTAGCGGATGTTTGTCGGCAATGGGAGGCGGCCACCGAACCCGCCAAAAGTGCTGGGGTCCGCGTCGTCAACCTGCGAACCGGCGTCGTGCAAACCCCGCGCGGCGGGGCACTCGGCAAACAACTACCCGCCTACAACGCTGGCGCCGGTGCCGTCCTCGGAAGTGGCAAACAGTGGGTGAGTTGGATTACGATCCACGATTTAATTGGGGCGTTTCATCACTGGCTAATGACGGACTCCCTATACGGCCCGGTGAACATCGTGGCACCGAACCCCGTGACCAATCGGGACTACGGCCGGTCGCTCGCCACGGTGTTGGGCCGCCCGTATTTGTTCATGGTCCCCGCCCCGGCACTGCGAACGCTGTTCGGGGAAATGGCGGACGCGGCGCTACTGGGAAGTGCGAAAATCCAACCGCGCAAGCTTCTCGAATCGGGCTTCCGCTTCGATCATGAAACGCTTGAAGTTGGCTTGCGATTTGTCTTGGGCCGGTAGATGTTAGGGCAATTCCACTTCGGCAGGTTGAAGTACGAACGGGTCTTGGCCGTCGGGCAG
>JANLRE010000392.1:0-1127 GCA_031368205.1 Fimbriiglobus sp.
CCTATTTTTTGGGGGTGTAGTCATCGGGCGGATGACACGGGTCTCTAAAACCTGGAACGTTGGCGCGTTTTTGGGGTTCAACTCCCCCACCCTCCACTTAAATCAATACCCGAAGGAAATATGAACGGCCAATAGGTAAGAAAAAGAAATTATCATTTCTCTCGTGGACCACCTATTTTCCAATACGAGCGGAAAAATGGGAACTTGTGTTGCTTCACAGGATCCCAATTTTCCAGCTCGCACTTCTGCAACAACTCGTCTCATGACCCATTCTCATCAACCACGATCAGTCGTGAAAGAACATCTTATGTCAAAGCCAAACAAACCAGTCAAGTCCGGACAAAAAGGTATTCGGTTTATTACTGAATACGTCCACTGGCGGACCAAGAAGCTGATGCGTGCCCGCGATTATGGCTACAAAGCGTGGCCATTTGGCAAGGCAAGCAAAAAGTAGTAGTCAAAAACGTGGTCGATTCCACGCACTTGTAAAACCTAATGGTCATCTCCGACATTCGACTTGTTTAGTGATCGACCATTTCGGAAGGAGGAATGAGATAGAGTCGTAATCCATTGCCTAGCCGGGGACTCTCCGTCCCCGGTTTTCGCTACTATCCTCACTCGACTTGCAATCCCTCAGCCCCGTCGTGGTGCGGGCTGGTGGGGTCATCGGGGTCGAGGGACGGGCTGGTGGCACTGGTGCGGCTTTGGATCAGCGCGAAAATGGTTGGTAGTACGAAGAGCGTGGCGAACGTGGACAGCACGACACCACCGAGGACGGCGCGGCCGAGTGGGGCGGTTTGGTCGCCGCCTTCGCCGAACCCGAGGGCCATCGGAATCATCCCGGCGCCCATCGCGCAACTGGTCATCAAGATTGGCCGCAACCGGGAACTGCCGCCTTCGGTCGCGGCGCGGCGGGCGTTGCCGTGCAGGAGGCGGCTGCGTTCGGCGAACGTCACCAGCAGAATTGCGTTCGCCACGGCCACACCGACGGACATGATTGCGCCCATGAAGGATTGCAGGTTCAGTGTCGTGTTGGTTAGCCACAGTGCGAGTCCGACCCCGCACAGTGTGGCCGGGACTGCGGAGACGGAAACGATCGCAAGTCGGACGGATTGGTAGTACGCGGT
>JANLRE010000402.1:0-4470 GCA_031368205.1 Fimbriiglobus sp.
GGGCCACTCCCTGACGGTCGTGGCTCGGATGTACCCATATCCTTCCCACCCGAGAATTCCCGATGTCTGCAATCGTTGAAGTTCGCAACCTTGACAAGTCGTTCACACGCGGGTCCGAGACGATCGAGGTGCTACATCACCTCAATCTGGACGTTCACCAGGGCGAGTTCATCGCGCTCATGGGGCCGTCCGGGTCCGGCAAGACGACGCTGTTGAATCTGATCGCGGGGCTGGACCAACCCAGCGCCGGAACGATCACCATTGGTGGTCAAGAAATCTCGTCGCTGTCCGAAAGCGAGCTAGCCCGGTGGCGGACCCGCAACGTCGGGTTCGTGTTCCAGTTTTATAACTTGCTGCCCGTGTTGACGGCTTACGAGAACGTCGAACTCCCGCTGCTGTTGTTACCGCTTTCCTCGGCCCAACGCCGTAAACAAGTCGAAAACGCCCTGGGCCTCGTGAGCTTGAGCGACCGCATGACCCACCGCCCCGGTCAACTCTCGGGCGGTCAGTGTCAACGGGTTGGCATCGCTCGGGCCATCGTGACCGACCCGACGATTATCGTTGCGGACGAACCGACGGGTGCTCTGGATGCAACGTCCGCCGACACGGCGTTGGAACTGTTGAACGTGCTGCGGACCGAGTTGCACAAGACCATCATTATGGTGACGCACGACCCAGCGGCGGCCAACCGCGCCCAGCGAATCGTACACCTGGACAAAGGCCGCCTCGCCCCCGCAGAACGACGGCACATGGCGGGCATCTCCTCGCAATCGACCACCGACACGACCGTACTCGCCGCATCCAGTCCGGAGGCTCACCGATGAACGACATGAGTTCAATGGCCGCCGGGTTCATGCAACCTCCCGACCCCTCGCTGATGGAGATGGCGATCTACGGCATCGTCGGCATGGTCGGCGTGTTGTTGCTGCTGACCGTCTTGGCGGTACTGACGTTGCCGATCTTTTTTCTCGCGCTGCTGGGTCTCGAAGTTGTCTTGCGCATCGTACAAAACTTCCCCGACCCGATCGGCAAGCTGAGCAAGATTGCCGGGCTGGTGTTCCGCAGCCTCCGGCGAAACTTACTGCGAACGGCGCTCACGTACATCGCGCTGTTCGTCCTCACCGGGATGCTCACGTTCATCTACGGCATCGTGAAGTTTCTGGGCGATTTCACCAGCGACAAAGAGGGGAGCCAAATGGTGATCCTCAGTGACAAGTTCAGCCTCCCGAGTCAAATGCCGCCCGGCTACGCGAACCAACTGCGGGGGGTGATCGAAACGAAATTACCGAAGGAGTACCAGCCCGCGAACATCGACGACAACTTCATGACGTGGTCGTTCGTCGGGGCGAGCCTGGACCCCACGAAGTACACGCAAGAGAACAACCTGTTCCTGTTCGCCCTAGATCCGAGCGCGATTACAAGCGGGATGATGAAGGAACAAGGGCTGAACAAAGAAGACCTAGGCGAGGAGGGGTGGGCGGAGATGCTCCGCATCCTCGAAATCGTCAAACAGGACAAGCGCAACATCGTCATCGGCGAAGACCGCTTGAAACTGATGGGCAAGCGGGTCGGCGACGAAGTCAAGTTGTTCGGCACGAACTACCGGGACATTGAGTTTGAATGCAAAATCGTCGGCGCGTTCCCGGCAGGCAGCCGGTTGGCCAACGGTGCGGCGATGCGGTACGACTACCTGCTGGCCAAGTTGGACGATTACAAAGTCCGGAAAGGGACCGCCCACCCGCTAGCGGACCGCTGCCTCAACCTCGTTTGGGTGCGGATGCCGTCGAAAGTCGCGTTCGAGCAACTCAGTGCCATTGTGAACAAGACCAGTACCTTCGGCGCGCCGGCCGCGAAAATGGAGACGTTCTCCGCCGCCGTCGGGTCGTTCCTGGAGCCGTACAAGGACATCTTCTGGGGCATGAAGTACATCATCATGCCCGCGATCGTGGCCATCATGTGTCTGGTCATCGGCATTACGATTACCATCGGGGTTCGTGAGCGTTGGACCGAGATGGCCGTGCTGAAAGTCCTCGGGTTCCAGCCGTGGATGGTCATGGCGATGATCGTGTCGGAGTCCGTGCTGATCGGCCTGTTCGGCGGGATGCTCAGCACCTGGAGCGTCTACTTTCTCCCGGTGGTGATCCGCAGCGTCACTAAAACGCTGGGCATCAAGTTCGCCTTCTTCGATACCTTCAACTCGCCAATGGAAATCGTGATCTACGGCCCGTTGCTCGGCATCGCGGTCGGCGTCATCGGCGCGGCGATGCCGAGTTGGAACGCCCGCAAAGTGAAAGTGTCCGAAGTGTTCGCACAAGTAGCTTAATTCCGTCTTGGTTTTCGGCCCTGAAAGGGACGTTCTGTTAGCCCAGGGCTATGCCCTGGGAACTTCAACAGACGGTTGATTCGGTTAGATGACAACGGGTATGAACGTCCTGACAGGTCCGTAAAACCCGATCGTTTCCCGGACCCCAGGGCATGGCCCTGGGCTGGTTGAACGGGCCTTTCAGGCCCGAAAACCAAGAATATTCCCCGCCCCGGCTTTCATTGACTGTGAAATTTCCGAACCAACGCAAAGGTTATCAATGTCCAGGTTCTCCGAAATTACGGGCTACGTGTGGCGGGGGTTGGGGAAACCCGTCAACCTCTTCATCACGGTCATCGCCTGCGGGTTGTCGCTGTTGCCACTGTCGGCGTTGTTGATGATTTACCCGGCGCTGGTGCCGCAAGAGTCCGTGTTGACGGATGCGGTCGGTCGGCAGTCGTGGCTACGCCGGACCCTGCAACGGGTCTTCGCACTGGTCGCCGGTTTTGTCGTGCTGGTCGCGTTGCTGGCCTTCGCGGTCGAGACGGTGACGCGGTTGCCACTGGCAGAGACCGGGCACTTCGCCGTGGTGGCGCGCACGATGCTGCCGGCCGTGAGCAGTTTCATGGGCCAGACGGAACGGGAACAAAAAGAAGCCGTCAGCAAGATGCCGCCCGAAATGCAAAAGTGGGTCTCCACGCCGCTCTGGGAAAAGCTCCCGCCCGCGATGGTGCAACACTGGCCGTTCGTGATCCTGGCGATTTACGCCCTGGACATCGTGCTACTTCTGCTCATTGGCAAAGTGCCGCTCGTTTACAACCTGCGCAACGTGCGGGTGCGGTGGAAAACCAACGCCATGACGGCAGTCGCGTTCATGGCGGTGATCGCGCTGTTGACGTTCTTGTTGGCCTTCGTCAACGGCATGAACAACCTGACCGAAAACAGCGGCGTACCGGGGAACGTTTTCGTGCTGTCCGATGGGTCCACGGACGAGATTTTCAGTAACCTCGGGTACGGCGATCTCGACAACGTCGAACGCGCCAAGGTCGATCTCGACACCAAAGACCGCCCGCTGCGCACGCCGGTCGGCGTGAAGCAGACCGAGCGCAACGGTAAGACGCGGTTCCTGGCGAGCCGGGAAACGTATTACAGCATCAACCAAGTCGTGATAAAAACCGATGTGCCACTGAACCCACGGCGTTACGGAAGGTGGACATTCGTATACGATTTATACAAGAAAGCCACAGAAACACCTGCAAAAGAAGATACAACACCTCGTCGCCGGTTCGTGCAACTTCGGACGGTCGAAGACCCGTACATTGCGGGCGAAGTTCACAACATCGAACTCTACCCCGGTGGCAAGTGGTTCAACGAAAGCGGCGTCGATGACCAGAGCCGGATTCAGTGCGTGCTGGGCGAAGGAATCGCCGTAACCATCGGCGCGGAATACGGCAATAAACGACTGGAAACGGGTGACGTTTTTGTCATGGGCGAGATGGAATGGCTCGTGACCGGGATCATGAAATCGACGGGGACGACCTTCGGGTCCGAGATTTGGGCACGTCGATTTAGCCGCATCTACAAGCCGTTTGGCAAGGACAAATACACCACCTTGGTGATGCGCACCGATGCCGATACCAAGGAAGCAGCCCGGTCATTCGCCTACCACTTGAACACGCGATACACGCAACAAAAGTTGAAAGCCTTCGCCGAACCGGACTACTACGCCGAACTGACGAAGACCAACAACACGTTCCTCGCGGCCATCGTCGTGGTGTGTGTGGTGATGGCCATTGGCGGCGTGTTCGGGATGATGACGACCATGTTCGCTAGCATCGCCCAACGCATCCGGGACATCGGCGTGCTCCGGCTGCTCGGCTTCAAACGCTGGCAAGTGATGGTGTCGTTCATGCTCGAATCGCTGATGATCGCGCTCATCGGCGGCGCCGCCGGGTGCCTCGTGGCGTACCTGCTCGCCGACGGGAAATCATCCGTCAGCACCCTCGCCAGCGGCGGCGGCGGGCCGGGCGGGAAAAGTGTCGCGCTGACCCTGAACGTCGATTCGCAAGTCGCCGCCGTCGGGATGCTGTTCACACTCGTGATGGGTCGCATCGGCGGGCTGGTCCCCGCCCTCTCCGCGATGCGGATGAAGATTTTGGATTCGCTGA
>JANLRE010000414.1:0-5419 GCA_031368205.1 Fimbriiglobus sp.
GTTGTATGTTGACCAACTCCACACCGACCGCAAATGCAATCGCAAAATAGATGTAGCCTTTATCCAGGTGTTGCCCCAACCCTTCGGCCACGAGAAGGACACCGATCAAGATGAGGAAGCTGAGTGCCAGGATTTTCACGGTGGGTCGGTTATCGACGAACCGACTAATCGGCCCCGCAAACGCCAACATGACCAACATGGCGATCACCATTGCCGTCACCATCACGAACACGTCGTCCACCATCCCGACGGCGGTAATCACGGAGTCGAGTGAGAAGACAATGTCCACGATTGCAATCATCACGATGACTTTTAAGAAGCTCGATCGACCAACCGGTTTCTGATCATCCGCTGTCTTGGCGTGTTCAAGCTTTTCGTGCATCTCGAAGGTACTTTTGCCGATCAGGAAAAGCCCACCGGCGAGCAAGATGATGTCCCGCCACGAGATACCGCGGGCTTCGAGCGATTCAAAGAACGGCATGGCAGGGAGTGTGAAAACCGGCTTGGTCAGGCCGAGCAAGAATGACAACGTCATCAACAACAACAACCGCGTGCCCAGGGCAGCGCCGAGGCCGATCCAACGCGCGCGCGGGCGTTGTTCCTCGGGTAACTTCCCCGTCAAGATGGCCAGGAAGATGACGTTGTCCACACCCAAGACGACTTCCATCAGCGTCAACGTGATGAGGCCGATGATGACGGACACTAACGAGGTATCCCTGGGGTGCTTAAATGCGAGCCGCATCACGTCCTTAGCTTGAACACTGACCAGATTTCCTTCCGGATCTTTGTAACTGAAGGCGTCCACTAACAGCGAACCCGCGACGTGGAATTTATCAACCATCGTGACGCTGGCGACCGCCGGCTTGTCCGGCGAGTCCGGTAACGACACGTCGAGTGTTTTAATTTTGGTCACGTCGAGGTCCATCGCGCCGTAGGGGCTTTCGACGGGGATGCTTTTCAGAAGGAACGTCCCGAGAGCCTTTGACCCGTCCACGAGTTCCAATTCCACGTTCACGAAATCAGACGACAAGCCAGTTGCCGAGTTGATGCCGCCGTATGCCGTGTTCCACAGCCAAGCCACGAGCAGAACCCCGGCAAAGACCACCGTTAACCGTTTTGCCGAAAACATAGGCCCGATCCTTAATAAGTGTCACTGTCCGCCTGTTGTACCAAAGGTGACCCCGTCCTGACAAGCAGTTCAGATGCCACTGAATTCTGGGGTGGTCGATGACCACGTGGCGAAACATCCCCAGACCACGACTTGCAAGTTTTGCCAGACCTTATCACTTCAACTTCGGCAAATCAAAGAGGTGAACACCGCCAGCGCTGCCGAAGGCGATTCGGTTGCAGTCGGGGCTAAACGCCAACGAACCGAGGAAGCCGTGGGGGGCGATCATGGTGATCGGTTTGGCGTCCGGGTTCTTCATGTCGATGAGCGTGACGCGCGGTTGCGGCAGATCCATCGGGTCCGGATCGCGGTTGCTGACTGATTTGGTATCGAACTTCGGCATCCAGGCGACCGCCAACCAGCGACCATCAGGGCTAAATTCCATTTTTTGGTGACCGGAAGCCAGATCCGTTGATCGGATGACTTTTTTCTGGGCGACATCCCAGAAAGTCAGCACCCCAGCACCATCACCAGACACGTAGATCTTGTCGTCCGGGCTAAATTTCCCAGCCGCATATCCATAGGCTTCCGGATCGGGTTTGCACACGAGACGCCCGACATCTTGTAGACTCGTGGTGTCGATGAACCGTGTGTCGAATTCAGTCCCTTTCTTGCCAGCAAGTCCTACGGCTGCCAGTTTCCCGTCTGTAGTGATTTCATAAATGTTGAACGAGAGTTCCTTGTTCGGTGATTCGCGTTGGGCCAGCACCACACCGGACTTCATGTCAATTCGCTTCAGCACCGAGTTCCGACCGGACTTATCGTTGGAAGTCACCAGTCCCGATTTCCCATCCTTCAGCACCAACGGTGTGAGATACCCGTCACCAAGCTTGTGCTTTTTCAGTGTCTTCAAATCCCAAAGCCATGACTCGCATGGAATCCGTCGGACTTCATCGGACCCCTTGTAGCTCTTAAACTCGATCACCACGAGTTGCGCGCTGCCGGGTAGCAATTTGGAACCACACGCACCCTGCTTTGGTTCGGGTGGCAGTGGGTCTTTCGGCTTTCCGGTGGCAACATCCCAGACGAGAACTTGCCCGGTGTAGTCGAACTGAAAGTCTTTCTTGCCATCGGTTTGAATCGGTGTGGCCTTGCGGGTTTCTTCCGCGACGTACAGTGTTTTCCAGTCGTCGGTCAGTTGGGCATAGTCTCCGGAACCCCGGTAACCTTTCGGCGTGTCGATGCGGCGGATTTCTTTCTTGGCGTCTATGTCCCAAAATTGCATGATGCCGGAAGGATAGCCCGCCGTGAAAAGTCGCTTGCCGTCGTCCGAGAAACGCACCGTCCAAACGGCAGCCGTCTTGTCCGGATGCGGCAAGGTTGTTGTCAGGTATTCGGACACAGCCTCGATCTTTTGCCCCTCTTTCTTCGGGTCAACCATCAACTTGTGGGTGGACGAAGCGATCGACAGACCGCTCACGTTATCAAAGCTAATTTTCACGGTCGCTTCGCCATTACCAATCGCGTCTGAGGCTCGAACTGAGCCGTACAGGTTGACGCCTCAACACCGCTCCTTCAGTTCAAAGAGTTCCTTGATCGGCGTTGCGCCGGGAGTGCTAGGGGCGAACGTGATTTCGGCTTTCGGGAAGACGTTCTTCGGGATCGTGTCCTCGTAGCCAAGCATGGCGAACGTGCCAGGGCCAACGCCAGGGCTGCCGACAACAAGCACGAATTCACTGGCTCGCCCGACCCGCAGTTGGGGCTTAACACCGTAGAAATTCACTTCGAGTTGGCCACCGAAACGGATAACGGGGGCGTCCGCCGCTTTCGGTTGGAAGACCAACATCCCCTTCAAATCGACCGGGCCGACGGACATCTCTAGTCGCCCCTCCTGACCGCCCCCTTTTGCGCCTGGAACGGCAACGCTGCAGGTAACGGTGTAGACGAGTGTCTCTTTCGATAAGAACAGCGTATACTGTTTGAATGCGCCAGAGTTATAGGTCTCAACTGGTGCAGCAAACAGTTGAAGACCCTGATGTGTGCGACCGTTGACGGTGAGATTGCCGACTTCAAACCGCATGTTTTTGGCGTCTTCGTAGCCTTTGCGCGGCTTCTCCCGCTCGACTTTCTCGCCCGAGTCGGTGAGATCGCCGTTGCCGTTTTTGTCAACGTACAGCGTCTCGCCATCTTGCACGATCCAAACACGATCCTTGGCATCCGTGCCAAATGTCAGCAAGCAATATTTCGGCGTACCGTTGTACTTCGGCTCCGCACCGATGCTACGATCGACCTTTGCTGGTTCCGCTGCGAACGCAAAGTTCGTGAACGTGGCGAGTAGCAACAAACACAGGATGCGAGATAGCATTGAACCTCCAGGTTTGGGTACGGTGGGCCGAGCTACCAGACCCACCTTGGGAAGCCTTCAGTTGCGAGTTGATGTCGAGATTTCTTGACTCATTAATAACGTCGCTGAGGCAACAACCCTATCAAAATTCAGCGAATCTCGCACAGTATTCTTCATAAGGATAGAATTTGAAGTGACTGGATCCCGTTGAATCAGTCCGCACGCGGTTGGCCTTGGGTTAGCCGATGGACACGGTTTGGTAACAGCCCCGTCCACGTTTGCGGTGCTACGTCTCGACCCGGCCAACGAACGGTGACGCGGTCAATCGTTTGCGTGGAACCAAGCCCCGCCGTGATTGCCAATTCGCTTTGGCTGAGGTAACCGCGACTTCCCGTCACGTACCACCGTCGAACTTCCCCGCCCGCTTCCAGTTCCACTTCCGCCCCCAAGGCATCACGGTTTGACCGGACCCCGTCACCGCGAAGCACGAACCGCACCCAATGGTTGCCCGTGCGGTTTTCATTTTGATACAGCCGTGCCGGGCCGTTGTTTTCGGTTACAACGATGTCGAGATTCCCATCGCCGTTGAAATCCAGAAACGCGCAACCCCGGCCGACGATCGGGCGGAACAAGTCCTGATTCGTCGGCGTTTTTGGCACCAGACGGTAGGCAGGACCGTCCGTTTGACCACAGTTCCAGAACAGTTGTGCAGATTGCGCGTGCGTTTGGTTGGGCCGGGCCGAAGCGATTTCGGGTTCGAGATGGCCGTTGCACGTGAACAGGTCGTTGCGTCCATCGTGGTCGTAGTCGAAGAAGAACGCACCAAATTTCATCAACGCCCGGCTGGGTCTGGCCAAGCCTTCCGTATCGGCGGTATCGCGGAACAAGAGTTGATCCGGTTTTGTGAGCGTCATCAGCGTGTTGGGTTCGTTCGTAAAGTTCGCCACGACAACGCCAAGGCGCCCCGGACGCAGTTCGGCGGCGTCGATGCCCATCCCACCACGGGGTCGGCCATCGGGGTAAGCGACACCCGAAAGCAAGCCGATTTCTTCGTACTTCCGGCCACCACGACCGTCCGGCACGTTGTGGAAAAAAAAGTTACGGACCGTGTCGTTGGCCACGATTAAGTCCGGCCACCCGTCTCGATCCGGATCACAGACGACAACCCCGAGCGCTTTGCCAACAGGTTGAACCGGGCCGGTTCCCCGTTCCGGTTCACTCACGTGAATCCCTGCGGACAAGGAAACATCCTCGAATCGCTTGCCGTCGATGTTCCGAAACAGTTGGCAATAAGTTCCCGCAAACTGCGTCGGCGGGACATACGATCGGACACCATTCGGCAGCACCGCGTTCGTGCCAAGATCAGCCGCCGGTGACCAGCCGACATAGTTGCAAACAAACAGATCGAGCCGACCATCGCCGTCGTAATCCAACCACGTCGCCGAAGCGGGGAAGCTAACATCACGTTGCCATTTCAAAAAATCCATGCCTCGGGCATCCGGCCAATTTGCAGGAACACCGACGCCAGCGGAGTGGGTCACGTCAACAAATCGTCGCCCGGTTGGAGTCGCTTCGTTGTGAAACAATCGGCAGCCACCAATGGCCGTGACGAACAGGTCCGGGAACCCGTCGTTGTCGTAATCCCCCGCCGTCGCACCAAGCCCATAGAGTTCCGCAGTTAACCCGACTTCGGCGGTCACATCGGTGAAAGTTCCGTCTGCGTTATTGCGATAGAGTGCGGACGTGGTGGTATTCGGCGATTGTGCAAAACCGGGCCACGGGCAGCTATTGACGAAGAAGAGGTCCGGTCGCCCATCGCCATCGAAATCGAGAACCACGACACCCGACCCCATCGTTTCCGGGAGTAGTTTCCGCCCCGTCGCACCGTTGACGTGCCGGAAATGAATGCCCGCTTTTTCTGTTACGTCCGTGAAACTTACGTCGGGAAATCGGCTCCCCGCTTCTTG
>JANLRE010000428.1:0-9883 GCA_031368205.1 Fimbriiglobus sp.
CAGCACCACCGGAACGATCACGCCGGACAAGCTGAGTATGAGAACACGGGTATGATGGCGGGGCGGCGTCATGATGGGGTGTGAGATACAGGAGCGACGTTGATTAGGACAGATTTCGCTTCGCGTCCCGGAGGCGAATTAATTCCCGCGCTGCTGTGTTGTACCAGGCTTTGGCGTTCGATACCGTCGGGAACCGCAACGCCAAGAAGCCGATCAGCACCGCGATCCAGGCCAACATGAGCGGCGACGAAATGACGTGGAAGACAATCGCCCAGACGAACCCCACCCCCGTTGCGATGGCGTATTCCGTGAACTTTCCGCCGGCGTAAGCGTCGAGCAACCCTTCCGTCTCGGCTTCGCTACCGATCACTTCCGGATGGGCATCAACCAGCTTGCGAACCCCGGCTGCCCGCTTCGCTTGCCCCACTTTCCAAGCTAAAAGTGGCACGAACGGCGTGAGCACACCCGCCCCAATCGCCAGGATCGACACCCCACCGACACTTACCAAATTGCCCGCCAACGCAATGCCATCGAGCGCGAAGTAAACCACCAAGCTAAACCCGAACGCGATGCCGGCCAGGATCACCATCATCCCCAAGCAGACGGTGCGAATCACTGAGAGCTTTTGGGCAAATTCGGTGACATCAAACGGGTGCGAAGCAGGCGGCACGGATAACCTCCCCAAGTAGTGATGAGGCTATCGTATCGGAGCGGGCTGAAGTGGATGTGCAAATCACTGCGAGACCGGCGGCGTGCCCGGTTCGGGGGGGGCGTTGGTTTTTCTGCTGGCGTTGCTGCTCAATCCACTTTTGTGTTTCAGGTGAAATGTAGAGCTTCGCTTCCGACTCCTTGCCTTCCTCCACAACAAAATCGGCACAGTTCCAACTGTCGGTTTGCTGATTCATGACGCCCCTCCGAGTAACGCGACATCAACACGGGTACTTGCTAACTGTTCCGATCCCGAAAGCAAAGCGAATTCGTAACTGCCGACATCAGGAAATACCAATGTCCGGAAGCGGTACACAAATCGAAAGTCAACTAACGGATCGGTGAACACAACGGGGACAGTATGTGACAATACTTCCTCGCCGTCGTGAAGTCGGGTCACCGCGACCTCATATGGGTATCGTACCCAAACCGTTGACAAACACCGCATACAAAACGAATCGCTGTGGCGGTGTCGGGAATTGCTCGGCCAGTCGGCGACTAAAGCAGTTAATCAGGCTGACGTTCCGGGACCGTTCTTCGACGATCACGTTTTCACACAAAAAAACGCCACGTACCACAGGCAATTCAAACATCGTGTCGGCTCCAAAGTGCAACAGGTACAGTGTATCCTACCGCAGTTTCGCGGGCTGAGTGGTGATGTCCCAGAACACGTCGCGTTGGCGTGGGCGGAACCAAAAGTAGGACATCACCGCTAACCCCAACAACCCAAAGCCGAGAAACTCCGGGCGTAGATTCTCCACGACCCACGACCCGATGCCGCGATACAACTCGAAGTTCTGTTGCTTCTGCGAATCGGGGTCGAGCTTGAGTTGTTTCAACCCCATCGTGATGTACGGCGACACCAGCCCGAGTAGCCCGAACACGACGGTCAACGTCTGCTTCGACACCCGCATTTCGAGCTTCACTTCGGACAGCACAACGCCCCCTTGCCGGACCACGACGCGGGCGCCTTGCACGGCACCCAGCACTTGCGGCACGACCCAGAACTCGGCAGTGACGGCCTCGTTGCCGATGGTGATCGTTTCACGCGGCGGGTAGCACTGGCATCCGGGCAGGATCGGTTCGATCTCGACTTGCGACCCCGCCGTCACTTCAAAGCTGGTCCCTTCGGCTTGCTTGACCCGCTTCTTCACGATTTCCGCAATCTGCTCCGCCGACAGGATCACCAGAAACGGATACGTCCGCTGCGGGTTCATGCGACTGTAGTACCGCACCGTTGCGCGACGCTTGACCGTTGGTGCAACACTTTGCTTTCGCAATGAAGTCGCGGCGGCAGGCGCCTCGCCTGCCGAATGACTGCGTGCCGGCGCCGGTGCGGGTGAGAGAATACCGCTACCATTTGACATTTCATCGAGGTCATGGAGATCGATGTCGTAAGTGGGCTTCGATTTTTCCTCATCCAGATCGAGGCGAATCTCACTGATCGAATCATCCGCTTGCAGCGCACTTGGAATGTTACGGAGAACCGGACTCCGGCTCATGAGTAGTTCGATGTCCTTGTAATGTTCGGCCATTAAATCGGGGCTGAGCAATCGGTCTTGCTGGTACAGACTCCAATCCGCGATCGCTCCCGGCAACTTGTGGTATTGAATGATTCGCTCGATCACTTCCGCGAGGAGGTCCGTCGGGCTGACCGCAATTTCCAGTCGGAACTCCGTGTCGCCATCAACGACTCGGACCCGCAATCGAATCGTACTCATCGGTTATCTCCCGAAAGTGTGACGGTACTATCTGCCAGTGGATTCGATGGCGGCGGGGAAATCTTCGACGGTGACGTGTAAAAACGCGATGTGTCCCGGTTAGCCCGACGCGCGAGTTTTGAAGTTGCGCTCTATTTTTGGCGTTTTCCCCGAAGATATTCAACATTTAGCGAATCCCGCGCATCGATTTTTACGGTGCTGGGCGTCGAAAAACTTGAAAACGTCGGGGAAAGCGATGTTATTGCACCCAAAATCGCGCACCTTCAAAACGCGCGAGCGAGGGGTTCGGTCGGACCCCTCGCTCGCGCGTTTTGAAGGTGCGCTTTCGGAATACCCCGAAGGGGTTCGATGGAGTCCTTGGTTACCCCGAGTGACGCAACGGAACCGACCTCAACACCGATCCGAACGGAATCTCGCTCGTTACGAAGCCACAAACAATCCGAGTCCCGCAGAACGCGCAACTTCAAAACTCGCGCGTCGGGCTAACTCGGACGAAACATTGAAACTGAAACTAATCTAGCGATTCGGACCTGGAACTTGAAGTTGGATCGTGGTGCCGGTCGAGGACTTGCTGGGCATGTCGCCGGGCAGAGGTGGTCCCATGAAGCCGTTCGGCTGGGGTTGCGGGGCGGCGGTGTTTTGAACGGCGTTGCCGAACTTCTCCCCGAATTTCTTGGCATCGTCCGTGATCTTTTTCGTATCGACATCGCCGACGATGTTCACTTTGCCATCGGTGCTCGCTTTGATGTTGAAGGTGTACCAATTGAAGTACCACCCCAACCCCGCAAACATCACGACGATAAACCCGACCAACGCCAGTAAGTTCCGCATGTGTCGTCCCTTCCGAATAGTGAATCCTGACATCCTCGGTTATTCGGATCACATGTTGCCGCAAAACCGGCATGTCGTCCACCCCAACCCGAAACACCGTGGCGCGGGTTGTAGCTAAAATCTCTGGGCCTCGGAAAAGCATTTTTGACACCCAGAGCTTTCAGCCGCACCCGTCAGGCATAGTCAGTCCAAATCCAAAATCGCCATCAAACAACACTTTGTCCGTGCTTACCCCGCAAACCCGTGTATACTGCTACCAAAACCGGCAGATTCGTTGCACATACTTATTTCCGTTGCCGTTTTGGTCCGACTTCTAAAGTTTCGCAAAGAAATTGGTGCTTCGCGCGCTCAATCGCAGACTTCCCGACGCCTATTCCAGTAGTGAGAGGGCTACGTCCATGCCATCAACGACTACGAATTTCGCACCAGAACTGTACCGCGGCCAACTTCTTTTGTTGGCAAGGAAACAGTGGGGGCACGTATTGCAGGCTTGGGGTGAACCGTCTGATGTGGTCCAACAAACGATGTTGGAAGCCCATAAGAAACTTGGGACTTTCAAGGGCGAGACGACGCCCGCGTTTGTGGATTGGTTACGACGGATCCTGCTGAACAACATGCTCGACGTGATCCGGGCGACGCGCTGCGGGCTGCGGGACTACAAGAAGAAGACGTCGTTAACGATTCTGGAATTGTCTTCGGCCAGCTTTGGCGTCAACCTCGCCTACGACGACCCGTCCCCGAGCCGACTTGCGATGCACGAAGAGGAATTGAACAGCCTAGCCGACGCGCTGGAACGATTGCTGCCCGATCAACGCGAAGCCATCACGCTGCACCACCTCTGGGGGCTTACGTCGAAGGAAACGGCTGAAATGATGGGTCGAAGCACCCAAGCCGTGGGCGGACTGCTGCACCGTGGCCTCAAAGCATTGCGGGACCAGATGCGGCAAGGAGGGGTATGATGAGCAGCAATCCCGGCAAGTCGTCCGATTGGGAGGCACGGCTTGACGCAGCCGTGGCCGAATACCTGGCGTGCGAGGATACCGGGAGAACGCCGGATCGGACCGAGTTCCTGGCTCGTTACCCGGACCATGCCAAAGAGCTAGCTGGTTTTCTGGACGACCAAGCCCATTTCCGCCGCATTGTGAGTCCATTTACAACTAGTGAAAAAACAACCACGACTTCGTGCCCGCAGTGCCAATGTTTTTTAGACACGGTTGATAGCGGAACAACCTGCGCGAGCTGCGGGTGGCGAGCGACATTGGGGCCGTCCGTTGAAGACCCCTTCCCGATCACTCATCGACTCGGACGAATCAAGCTCACGGCAGTGATCGGGCGGGGCGGGTTCGGCACGGTGTACAAAGGGTGGGATCCGGAGATGCACCGGACTGTGGCCATTAAGGTACTCCGGCAGGATCCTAACAAGACCCGTGCGCAATCGAATCTTGAGCGGTTTCTACGGGAAGCCAAGGTCACGGCACAACTCGACCACCCTGGCATTGTTCGCGTTTACGACGTCGGCCAGGAAAAAGGCATTCCTTACATTGTGAGTGAATTGATTGAGGGTCGGACGCTCGATAGCCGGATTCAGACCGACAGGCCGACGCCGAAACACGCCGCAAAACTCGTGGCTCAAGTTGCGGACGCCTTGCACCACGCCCACCAAAAAGGGGTGGTCCATCGTGACGTGAAGCCGTCGAACATCCTCATGCGTGATTCGGAAGTGCCCTTAATCACCGACTTCGGGTTGGCCTTTTGGGACAGTGGTGACGCGAGCCTAACGGAAGACCAGCAAGTCCTGGGAACGCTGCGGTACATGAGTCCGGAGCAGGCTCGTGGTGACAACCGACGGGTGGATCAGCGGACTGACGTTTACAGCCTTGGGGTGATCCTATACGCCCTGCTCACGGGTGAGCTACCGTTCACCGCCAAAAACCGGGTGATTCTGTCGTATCAAGTTGACTACGAGGAACCGCGACCGCCTCGTGCTCGGAACGACCGTGTCCCCCGAGACCTCGAGACCATCTGCTTGAAGTGCCTGCGGAAAGCGCCGAACAGTCGGTACGACACCGCGGCTGACTTGGCGGAAGACTTACAGCGATTCCTGGACGGCAAGCCGGTCCTCGCCCGCCCGGTCGGCAATTTCGAGCGGCTCGTTCTGTGGGCCAGGAGAAACCGAACTCTGGCAGCAGTCGGGGCGATGGCAGCAATGCTATTACTGGCAACGACGGTGATCTCAACGGCCTGGGCCATCCACGCGGACAACCAGGCGAAAGTGATTCAGAAGCTTCTGGACGAGTCCCGTCTCAAGACGGCGATGTCCGTCATCGACCGGGCGCTGGCCGACGCAGACCGTGGAGATGTCGCAAGCGGGATACTCAGAATGGCCCAAAGCCTCGAACTCGCTCCGGATTACTCAAAAGATCTCAAATGGACGATCCGTGCAAATTTGACCGCTTGGCGGGGACAACTTCTTGCACTGACCGATTGCCAGGTACCGCCTCCGGGACAAATCCATCGTTTCACTCGGGATGGTCAATCGGTTTGGTTTGTGGACACGGACCTGACAACTGTTCGCCGATGGAACCTCGTCGCAGAACGGGTCGAAGGGCCAGAACTGAACCACACCGTACCAGTGAGTGCAATGAGCGTCAGTCCGGACGGGCGACGAGTTGCGACCGGGTGCGCGGACAAGAATGAACCCGTTCGGCTGTGGGACGCAAAGACTGGCGATGCGGTTTCACTGGGCGAACTGCGGGGGGAGACGCGGGGGTTGAACTTCCTGTCCGATGGCCAAGGGTTAGTGGTCGCAATGGTCTCACCCGAAGACCAGAAAACCAACAAGACCCTGCACACCGTTTACCGAGTCTGGAATACGGTGACTGGTCAGCCGCTCGGGAATGATTTTTCCCACCCCGGTCGGGTCTCGGTCACCGCAATTTGCCCGGATGGGAAATCGGTATTCGTTGCGGACCGACTCGGAAAAACCATCCGAGGTTACGATCTTGCTTCCGGCCGCGTGGTGGACTGGACCATCCGCCTTCCGGTGCCAGTGACTGCGATCGCTGTCAGTGCCGATGGTCGGTACGTGTTCACCGCCTCCGAAGATCGGATCGCGCGGTTGTATCAGACGGGGTTCGATCAGCCTCGTGCTGTTTTCCGACACAGGACACCTGTATCGACCGTGGCCTGTGGTGCCGACGGACGGAGTCTGATGACTGTCAGTCCTGGGGACGCTGTTCGGGTTTGGGAGGGTACGGACCGCCTCGAAATCCTTCCAACTGAAAAACTGACTGCCAAAGTCCGGGCACTCGCAGTCAGCCCTGATGGCAAAAAGATGGCGAGCGGAGACGATAACCGGATCGTGCGGATTTGTGAAGTGAGCGACGGGAAGTTGAAGCTTGTCAAAGCGTTACCGAAACACGCTAGCCCGATCGCAAATGTTACTTTCAGTCCGGATGGGTGGCAACTTGCGACGAGTACACACCAGGATAAAGGTGCTTTGTTGTGGAGTTTGGCGGATGGCGGAGGTCAGGATGCAATCGGACTCAAACACCCTGCAATCGTGCATCAAATCGCTTTCAGCCCGAACGGACGGCGTGTCGCCACGGCTGGTTACAACCGGGAGGTGTGGCTGTGGACAGAAACCGGCGAGTTAGTCGCAGGCCCGTTAGTTCACGGTGGAGACGTGCGCGCCGTTGTCTTCAGCCCGGACGGACTCACATTACTGACGTGCAGTAAAGACGGAGCGGCCCGGCGGTGGGACGCGATCACTGGTGAAACTCAAGGCAACCCATTGTGGCACTCCTCGGGGGTTCCAGTACAAGCCGTTGCTTTCAGCCCCAACGGGCGAATGATCTTGACGGCGGGTGATGACGGGGCAGTTCGTCGGTGGAACGCTGTGACAGGCGCACCAATCGGTTTTCCGGTCGGTCACGAGTATCATGTCCGACACGCCGTATTTAGCCCCGACGGCAAGGTGATTATGACTGGGGGACGGGACTACACTGCCAAGCTATGGGACGCCACGACCGGAGTTATTTTAGGCCCGCCTCTTCGGCACACTGCTCCAGTTCGAGCCATTGCCATCGACCCCTCCAACCGTTGGGCTGTGAGTGCTAGCGAGGATGGCTCAGCCCGATTCTGGAGTGTGCCAACGTGTCGGGCGATCGGCCCACCATTACTACACGATGCGGGTGTGTACCGAGCGCTGATCGAACCAAAGGGCCGCTGGGCGGTAACGGCTGGAATGGATTCGACTGTCCGGGTTTGGCCGGCCCCGGTCGCCATCACAGGCGATGCCGATCGAATTACGCTATGGAGTCAAGTCCACGTCGGAGCGTTTCTCGACGAGGCGGGGAATATGCAGGTTCTCGACCCAGCCGCTTGGCGTGAGCGTCGTAACCAATTGAAACTGTTGGGCGACATACCGTTGCCCTGATGTCGTTCGAGTTCGCTTTCCGGAACTTGGCGTTTCTGAAAGCAGTTTGGCGAGTTTTGAATTTCACCCGTTTTACAGCACTGGAGTTCACAGATGACAAAAGCACACGCAGCAACAACGACCAAGCCCCCCGTCACCGTTGACGGAGTCAAACGGCTGATCAATCAACTGGACAAGGATTGGGTAAAAGTGAAAGCATCGGGAGCAGATGCAGCACTCAAGGCACAGACTGAGAATCTCGTTAGCAAACTGAAAGCGATCCTGCTCAATGTGATCGGCATGGACCCCACAAACGCCGGTGCGTGGGTGAAGGTGATGGGACCACAGTTCACGCAACTCACCGCGAACATCAAGCAAGCACTCGGAGCAGTAGCTCCTGGGACCGGGTCGTGTTCGTATTCCGACCCCGATGGCTGCATTAATTCGACCAGCGAGCAATGTGCAGAACTGGGCGGTAGTTTTGCTCCGGGTGTCGATTGCCCATCCGTCCCATAAATCTCAGGGTTGCCGTTTGCAATTTCCTGGTGCTGGTGGCGATCCGTTTCAGGCCGATCGCCACCAGCACCCGAGCTGGTACGAATCCAAATCTCAATCACTCACGCCCAGAGTCTTCAAATGCGCCCCTATTTCAGCAACATTCCGTTCACTGCCTTTTTCGGCCTTACAATCGGTACCGGGATTCTCGTTGCCGTCCTGAAATGCCATGAGACGTTTGCCAATGCGGATGGAGACCCGATCCCGCCGCCACTCGGTCGGACGTCGTCCGAGGAGCCGACTTTTGACCGGCCAGAACAAGGAACACAGCTATCGGACGAAGAATTCTTCAACCACTTTTCGTGGCAGGATTTCATTTCCCAGAACGGGCCAGCAGCAAGCGACAAACGCGGACAACCCCACTCGACAAAGGGATTTGGCGACCTGACCGCCAAGCAAACCGTTTGGGAGAGTTACAAATCACTCGACGAACTGTTCCCGGACGACCCACGCAAGAATCCGCCCAGCGAGTGGGACAGTCACAAAGTCAATTTGAGCATTCGCTATGCCGATGCAAACCGGAAAGAGCAACGGTTTACCCTCGACGGACTGTCCGGGAGTGAAGCCGGACGAACCAAACTGCTCCAGCAATTCGCCCGGCTTGACAACATTGGCCAACCGTTATTTCCAGGGGTTATTGGCAGCCCACTCGTGACACAGCGAAAAACCTATGTCATGTTTGAAACGCGAATCAACCGGAAGGCGTATGACTTCGTGAAAGAGAATCGGTACTTCTTGCGTGACAACCTTCCAAAACCACCGCACATGATGGAGTTCCCGGACCAGTCAATTCACGTCAAAGCGGCCTGGATGGAACTCCCCGACGACGAGGCAACCCGAAACCGTTTCTATCGCACAACGGCAACGATCGTGGTGGACTGGACTGCCGATGAGAAGCCCGTCATTGCCCAACGGGAAGTCGGCCTGGTCGGCTTGCACATCGTTCACAAGACGCCGAAGCGACAAGACTGGGTTTGGTCCACCTTCGAGCATGTTGACAACCTACTCGCCGAACACGGCGGCGGTGCGCCCCCGGCGTCGTTCAGCAGCCAGGATCCGGCGTTAGCTTCAAGTGATTCTAAGGCGAATAATCCAAAACCGGAGCCGCTCGCATCACGAAAGCCGTATCCCAAGGCCGACGACCGGAAACCTGTGGAAGTGGTCAGGGTCAACCCGATCAGCGAAACGACCAAGAACGTGAACCGCTTCTATCAATCGCATCCCAAAATCAAAGACACGGTTTGGGCGAACTACAAACTGGTCGGAACCCAATGGCCGCGATTGGGTTTGCCGACTCGACCAACAGCAAGTTCACCGAACAACGCCGAGAATCGGTTACCGAAAAACCTTGCAAATGCAACGATGGAGACGTACATCCAAAAGGCCTCCTGCTTAGGATGTCATGCCTCTGCGAATCCGGGAGAGTTCGTGTTCTACCCGCAAGTCAGAGCCTACCCACCAGCAGAATAGAGCGTAATAGCCAGTCACACTTGCATCCACTCAGGCAGTTCGGATCGACTCCATTTTCCGACACCAATTGCGTACAGAAGGCCGGGGCACTCGAGTATCCCGGCCTTCTGTATCTGTCTCATCTCCCATTCAAAGTGGTCGATGCCGAGCAAACGATATGCTACGAACAGGCTGAAGAGTC
>JANLRE010000464.1:0-10252 GCA_031368205.1 Fimbriiglobus sp.
CGGATCATGGAGAACGAACTCGAAAACATCGAATTGGTGAAAAACGAACTGATCGACCACCCGAACATCGTCAAGTTGATCGACGCCCATCTCGAATGCGACACGCCTTGGTTGCAGTACGAATACGTTCCGGGCGGCGACTTGGGCCAACTGATCGGGACATGGCCGAACCAACTCGCGGTGCGGGCGGCTTTGGCGGTTGAGAACATTGGCATCCTCGCGGACACGCTGGGCCACTGTCACAACCAGTTGTCGAAGAAGGTCATTCACCGCGACATGAAGCCGGCCAACGTGTTGATCGGCAAGAACGGTACGTTGAAAGTCACCGACTTCGGGATCAGCGATACGCAAGCCCGCCAAGCGATCGAAGAGGCGATGATTGCGACGGCGACGGGGATGACCTGTTCCACGCCGTCGCTGGTTCGGTGGGCGAACACGCCGATGTACGCCTCACCGCAACAGCGTCGCGGTGAAAACTCCCACGCTTCCGACGACGTTCATGCGTTGGGCGTGATGCTGTATCAAATGCTGTTCGGCAACCTGAATTTGGAACTCGGCGTTGATATGTGGCAGGACTTGGAGGAGCAGTACGTCTGCCCGGAACTGTTAGACCTGTTATCGAAATGCGTCGCCGCAAGGATCGAACGGCGTTACCAGGACGCGGCTGAATTGGCGGAAGCGTTGAAGTCCCTGCCGGTAAAACTCATCGCGGAGCCAGTCGTCATCAGCGTGGCGGATCAGGAAAAGCAGCTTTTCGACGAGATTGATCACCGGGTCGCCGATGCGAAAACTAAGAACAGTACCGCCCAGCAACAACTCGACAGCCGCGAATGGGGTGCCGCCGTCACGACGCTTGAAAGTATCTTCCACCCCGTCATGCGCAACGATGACCTTTACACGCGGGCCGTCCAACACCGTGATGGCAAACGGTTCCTCAACGGCATCGGCATGGAGTTCGCTTTGGTGCCGAAGGGCACATTCTGGATGGGCGGTAGTGACGGAAAATGCGGTGACAAGCAAGTGACCATCGACCAAGACTTCTATATCGGCGTTTATCCGGTTACCCAGGAAGAATGGCAAAAGGTGATGGGTAGTAACCCGAGCCATTTCCAAAAAGGCGGCAAAGGAGCCGACAAACTGACCGGGATTTCGGATGCGGATCTTAAACGTTTCCCGGTCGAATCAGTTTCGTGGGACGTTTGCCAGACGTTCGTTAAGAAACTGAACGAGAAGCTTATGGAAACCGGTTGGATGTATCGCCTCCCACGCGAAGCCGAGTGGGAATACGCCTGCCGTGGCGCAGCGAATACCGAGGAGATGTGTAGTTGGAGTTATTACTTCCGAACACCAAGCAACTCCCTCTCGACTCAGCAGGCAAACTTCACTGAGTCCAAACTGGAAAGAACTACTAAAGTGGGATCATATGAGCCAAACTCTCTGGGGATCTACGATATACACGGTAATGTTCGGGAATGGGGCGAAGAATACCTCAACGCTCCGTGTCGAATTATTCGGAGTGGCGGTTGTTATTTTGATGGTCCACAAGCTTTGCGTGCTGCAAACCCCAAATGCGATAATCCATCTTCAACAGGCACTTACTTGGGTTTACGCTTAGTTCGTGTTCCGACGGTTGGTAAGTGAGCCTACCAGTCACGTTTTGCAAGGGATCAGGCAGTTAATTTGCTAAACAGGCAGTGGTGGATCGGTCGGGATGTGGGTGTGGCAGGTAACCCGCTATAAGGATGAAACCTCTGGAACGCAACCTCCCCATCAACCGTTCTTAAAAACCTTGAGCGGATCGAACCCAGCGCCCAGGATTTTCTTCGCATCCAGGCCCAGCCATTGATCCAGTACGGCGGCGTAGACACTTCTGAAGTCGGTGCTATGAACGAGATTGCCGTCTTCGAGTTTCGTTAAACTCGGGTGCTTCCCGATCAGGCCGGCGTTGACGCGACCGCCGACGAGGAACATCGGGGCACCGGAGCCGTGGTCGGTGCCGTGGCTGCCGTTTTCTTTCGCCCGTCGCCCGAACTCCGAGAATGTCATGACGCAAACGCGATCTTTATGCCCCCGAGCGGCCATGTCTTGGTAGAACGCGCTGATCGCGCCGGACACTTCGGCTAACAAGCGGGCGTGGCTCCCGGTCGCACCACCCTGCCCGGCATGGGTATCGAAGCCGTCGATCGAGACGTAGAAGATGCGGGCGCCGATCCCGGCATCAATCAGTTGGGCGGCCAGTTTCAACCGCGTGCCGAGGCCGTTGGCGGGGTACGTGGCTTTGGCTTCGTAGTTCTTGCCCACGTCTTGCAACCGTTGGCTGCTGGCGTAGGTGTTGGTCGCAGTGCGGCGGACGAAGTCGAGCATGTTGGTTTGCGAGGTCGCGGGCGTCGTGCTTGACGACACGGCTTCAATGAGCTTCTTTTGCGACTGCTTGTCCGATGCACTTGCCGCAGTCATCTTCAGTTGAAAATCGGCGAGGCTGGAGATCGACGGCACCCGAGCGGGCGCACCGTTGAGGGCGAGCGGGGCGGCTTCCTTGCCCGGTTCCGGGATGTGAAACCCTGGAATGGCTTGTTGTTTGAGCGCCTTGCCAATCCAGCCCTCAGTGATGTTCTCCGCCGTGCTGGCCGTTTGCCAAATGTCCATCGACCGGAAGTGCGACTGGTTCGGGTTCGGGTAACCAACGCCTTGCACCACACACACGGCCTGGTCTTCAAACAGCTTGGAAAGCTCGCCCATCGCAGGGTGGAAAGCGAAGTCATCGGTCAACTTCTTGGCGTCGTCCTTCTTGATGCCGATCGTGGGGCGGAGCTTCGCGTACTCCGGGTCTTTGAACGGGATCACCGTGTTCAACCCGTCGTTGCCGCCCGTCAATTGCACGACGACCAGGATCGTGTCCCTCGACCCGGCTTTGCCAGTTGCGGGGGCGGCGAGTGCAGTTTTACCCAAAAAGCTCGGCACTGTCGCGCCGAACCCGAGGAGCGTCGAAGTCTTCAAAAAGTCGCGGCGGTCAGTCATTGGATGCCCTCTATGGTGAACATTCATTTTCAGTCCAGTTGGAACTCGGGGAGCGTGAGTGTCAAGTGTGCCGCCGTGCGGACGCGATGGTTCGCGGTGTCTTCACGGGTCCAGTAGATCGGCGTTTTGGCCGACTTCGTTTGCTTGAGGTACCCGAGCAACTTGGCTCGCGCTTCGGGTGGTGTGTCGTTTTGAAGGAACACGCCGAGCAAGAAATCCACGACCTCGTCGTCCGTCGTGCGGTTGTGCTTGGCCAACGTCGTGACCGGGTCGCAGCGCGAACCGAAGCGGCTGTCCTCGGTGCTGGTGAGTGCCAATGCGAGGTTCTGCCGGAACAGCAATGTTTGGCCGTTGAGCCACGCCGGGCCGCCGTCCCACCCCTTCACGGACGGCGGCGCGAATAGAATTTGCCCGAGTGATTCCAGGGCTTGCGCCAACGGCAGCGGGCCAACGTTGCCTTCCAAGCCGCGCACGATGCCGACGGCAAAATCGACCGGCGACTTCACTTTTTGCCGGTACGCATCACTGCTGAAGAAGTGGTTGGACCGCAAGATCGTCTCGATTAACTTCGCGGTATCAAAGCCCGATTTTTGATACTCTTCGGCGAGCGAGTCGATGAGTTCGACTGGTGCCACCTCAATGTCACTGACCAAAAAGCGATACAACTTTCGGGCGATAAATTTCGGGCACGCGGGTTGATCGAGACAGATCGAAACAATGTCATCGGCCTTCCACGCTCCTGTTTTGCCGAGTACCGTTTTCGCGCTGTCGTCGTGCTGCTTCGCGTTGAAGACCCCGCGACCATCCTTGACCTCATACCCTGTAAATGCCTTGGCCGCTTCCCGAACATCCGCTTCGGAATAGTGCCCGATGCCGAGCGAAAAGAGTTCCATCAACTCGCGGGCGTAGTTCTCGTTCGGCTTGCCCTTCTTGCTTTCGATCGTGTCGAGCCACACCATCATCGCCGGGTCCGTGGTCATCGCCCGGAGCAGTTCGCGGAAGTCGCCGAGGGCAAACTTCTGGATCAACCGATACTGGCCGAGCATGAAGCGGGCGTTTTGCACCTTCGCCAAACTGGTGGCGAAATGGTTGTGCCAGAATAGGGTGATTTTCTCCCGCAACGGGTGGGGCGAACGCAAGATGCGGGCCAGCCACCACGCCGCAAGTTGCGTCCCGGAAGCCCCCTTCGACAAGCTCCGTTCGGACGCCATAAACTCCGACGTGCGTTCGTAATCCGCGTCCGGCTTGTCGCCGTTTAGTAAGCGGGTGATGGTCGCATCCGGGCCATCCTTCAGCCCCTGTTGAAGTTCCGCCCACGTCGCCCCGAACCCGGCGCGACGATACAGGTGCCCGACTTTCGCGAGTGACCACGGGTTGTCACTCGAAGGGCGATACGCTTCCCACGGTTGCATTCGATTTCTCCCACTCGATCGCTCAATACATTTGGACAGGATTATCAGGATTCAACAGGATTAACGGCATTGAGAGGTTCATTCTTAATCCTGTCAAATCCTGTTAATCCTGTCTAAATTGCTTGATTGTGGTCGCAATGTCGGGCCTCGAAGACTCGACCACGACCTACAAGAAGTTATTTTTGCTTCCCACTTGATGGGCCGAATTTCCACTCGAACTTCAGTTCGTAGGCGTCGGTTTGGTGGTCGATTTCGAGGGTGGGGTTGCCGAGCGTTTGCAGCCAATCGGCGATTTGCCGCACTTGCTTCTTCGCGTCGTCTAGCCCGATGCCTTGGGTTAACACCGTGTTGGTGATGAGCGCATCGGGGTAGTTGCGGATGAACTCAGCGGCACCGTGGCCGTAGCCCTTGCCGCGCCAAACGGCAGTGGATGACTTTGCCGGATCAAGGGGTTTTCGCAGTTCCGGAATCAACTCTTTGATGAGGCTCGGGCGGGACGCTACGACGAGATGTTCGCCAATCACCGCGAAGCTGGGTGCGGTGTTGAACCGAAGGTTGCCGGGGTCCGCGTCGTTGGGGAACGGCTTATCTTCAGGGAAACGATAGGTCACGATCTTCACGCCGTCGTGGGTTTCGTCGCTCATTTTCACGCCGGTTTGGGTGCTGGCCACGAACCCTGCCGCACGTAACGCCGAGGTAGCGGTCTTGCCGAACTGCGGGTCACGCATCGAGGTCACCAATACGGCAGCGGGGTAGATGACATCGGGCGACTTGTCGTAAAGCTTCTCGGTGGTGTTGACCGCAACGACACGGTGGTATGGCCCGGACATTTCGAGCAGCTTGCTGAAGGTGGTCCCCGGTAGCAGTTTCGAGATGTCCTTGTCCGCTTTCTCGAAGTCTTTGAGCTGTTGTTCGTTGAGTAGTTTTTTGCGATCAATCCACAGCGTGCCGAAGTCGAGGTAGAAGCTCTGGCTGTAGACCACGCCTTCAGGTTCGAGCAAGGGTAAGCTTGCCGGTTGACCAGCGGGTGGTGCGTGCAGGACGAACTCGGGCGGGAGATCGGCCCGTTTGGCGGGGAGCTTCAAAACGGCTTTGAGTCCCGCTGACGTGCCGTACAATCCTGCGGTGATGAAGTCACTCCGTCGAACCGCATCAATGCTACTGCCGAACACGATGGTTTGCAGGAAGTCCTTGCGGGTGGCTTCAAAAAAGTCCTTGGTCGCCTGCGATTCCTTCGACTTCGCAAAGTCGAACCACACCCACGCGAGCGGTTCACCGCCCAGCAACTACCGTGCGGCTTTCGGACTTGCCAACGCCCCGATTGAACCGTCCGTGGACTTGGAGACGGCGAGGTCTAACCCTTTCTGCAACGCGGTCTCATTGTTGGCAATGTACAGGACCGCACCCACCCGAGCGGCGTGAAATTCTTTACCGAGGTGGACCGTCTCACACCCCTTGTAAGTGGCGTGTCGCAATTTGGAGCCGTCCGCATTCGCACCACCTGTGGCTTGCCGGGCGACTTCTTCTTCCAACGCTTTCAACGCGAGTTTCACGAACTCCGTTGTGGTCTGCTCATCCGTTCCTTGCATGACCAACAATGTCGGTGCGGGGTCGGTGCCCGCCACCGTCCCGATTGCGATCCCGTTGCCGGCGAGCTTATCGAGCAGTTGCGGCCAATCGGTGCCGAGTGCGCGTTCGTAGTAACCGAGGAGCTGATAGAACCGCCGCAAGGTCGTCGAGTTCAGGGCTTCGCGCACTTGCGGTAGGGTTTGCGCAGATTGATAGGCGTCGAGGTTGCGTAGGGTTTCAACCAATTTGCGCGGTTGCTCCACCACGACAACCAGATTGGCGTCTCGCGGCATCCGCAACAACGGATCGTGATCGGAAGCCAGTATCGGCGTGGCGAGTACGAACGTCAGCCCGAATGCAATCCACCGCTGGTACATGGCAACCTCTCATCGGCGACAACAAGCCTGATGCCAAAGTGTACTTCCGGAAGTGGTGCGAAGTTTCAAGAAATCTCGGGCGGCGTCAACAGATCGTGGGTCGTTGGAAGGGAACGTTCTTCCCTCGGCGGGCGGCCTTCGCGCGGGTGGGTGACGCCCCAGAATTTGGCGATGAACAGCAGTTGTTTCGCCAGACCGTGGAGCACCTGGACTTCTTTGTGGCTCGGCATTCCACGCACAATCACATGGCGCACGACGTGAAAAATTCCGTCGGCCCGGTGGTCCCACAAATACCGCACCGCAACGAGGCTTTCCTGAAGGTGCTTGAAGAGTTGCTCTTGTTCCGCGTAACTGGCCGGGGGGTCGAGGGGTGATTCCGACGGCTGGAGTTTGAGCCACTGCTTGCGCAGTTCATACAAACAGACCGCCACCGATTGCGCGAGATTCAGCGACGGGTAGATCTCCGCCGCAGGGATAAACATCATCCCGTGGCAGGCACCAATCTCGACCAAAGTTAACCCACTCGGTTCGGGTCCGAAGACGATCGCCGTCGGGGTGACTTCTAACGCCTTCAGTAGCGCGGGAATTTTCTCCTCGGGCGTGCCCCAAAATCCTTTCCGCGTCAGGCCGCCGACTTCACCGGATGTCGCCAACACGAAGCCACAGTCCGCGACCGCCTCGGCAAGTGTGGGTACGATCCGTGCCGCTTTGAGCACGTCAACCCCATGCACGGCCATCATCGTGGCGTCTTGGTGTTGCGGGTCGGTAACGGGGTCCACGAGGACCAGTTCGCTCAACCCGAAGTTTTTCATCACCCGTGCGACCGACCCCAGGTTCCCCGCATAATGCGGTCGCATCAAGACAACGCGGCACTGGTTCAACTGTGTTTCAGCCATGTCTCTATCGTATCGAACGAGATCCATTCCAAACGAAACAAGCCGGGGGAAACCCGGCTTGCGCAGTTCGTTGCTTACCAGTGTGACGTTACGCAGCGCCCCACTCCGCCTTGGCTTCGCCACAATTCTTGCTGAGGTGAACGTGGGAATCCACATGGTCAACCCAACTGGTGGGAATCAGGTGGTGCTGCCCGTCCGGGCTATCGTTCTTGGTCAACTTAATTTGGTTCCCCAGCACGTGATCGACCACGCCCAGCTTATTGCCGCACGAGCCGATGACATCCATCCGCTCCTGGATTTTTGTCGTCTTATCCGTACTTCCCACAGCCTCGGAAGCACGGTTTCCCAGTTGATGGGCCTTCTCTTTGACGAAATCGGCGGCTTCTTCGACGTTTTCACCGATCTTGTGACCGACCTTGGTCGCGGTCTCCGCGATCTTATGACCGGCTTCTTCGATTTTACCTTTGATGGTGTCTGCCATGATGATCTCCTTGTTGAACGGGAAAGTTACGCAATCAGGAGATAAGCAAAGTGCGTGCCACGGTGGGGCAGGACGCAAAAAGCCCACGCACGATCGTGCGTGGGCTTTCGGTAGGGTTTATGCCAATGCTAATTTGCCACTACTTCTTCTCGACTTTGCCCTTCACGTCAACGGGATCGGTGCCGAGCAGTTTGCCGGTTTTGTCGGACAACACGTTTGCTAACAGCCCACTCGGATCACAGCCCGGCGCGATCGAGATGATCTTGCCGCCCTTGGCGATCAGGAAGTTGGTCGGCATCGCTTTGGTTTGGAAGGTGCCCCACGAATCACCCTTGGGATCGACGGCGTACAGCATGTCGAGTTTTTTATCGGTGGCGTACTTGGCCATCTTGGTGTCAGGTTCCTTGAACACGTACAGGCTGATTAACCCCTGGCCCTTGTACGCTTCGTGGATTTGTTGGAAGTAGGCCAACTCCTTGTCACAGCCCGAACAGCCACAGGTCAAGCGAACCATGACCGGGCCTTTTGCGGTTAACTCGGCTAGATCCACGGTCTTGCCGGTCATGTCCTTGATCTTGAATGCGGGGGCCGCTTGACCCACAGCAACTTTCGGGACCGGGACCGGGTCCGATGCCATCATGGTAATCGACATCCCAATCAGCAGTAGTCCGGCGGAGAGAACGCGAATCATGGAACACCTTTGGTGAGTAGGGAACCAACCCTAACGGAGACGAGAAGCAACCTGCGGACGTGCAACACTACCAGAGTTCGACGGGATGTGAAACCGAAAAAACCGAATTATGTGAGCCGGTGGGTCTCCTGCGTTTTTCAGCTTTTCCTTTTGACTTGCTGGGATTTCAGTGACCTAATCAGCGGACTCCCCAAGTTGAAACGAGGTCTACCGTGCGAACTTCTCCCGTCTTCGTGATCGTTGCGCTTGCCACCATCACGTGTTTTTCACTGGCTACGGAGCCTCCCAAACTTAAAACGGCTGCGGAATTGCCGGAGATTAAGGGGCTGCCGAACCCGTTCCTATTTAGCGATGGTTCCCCGGTACGGACCGCGCTGGATTGGGAGGAACGACGCCTCGAACTCAAGAACCTGTTTCAAGATTACGAGTACGGCCACCTACCCGCGAAGCCGAAGGCCATGACGATTGTTCTCGGCGAACTCATCACGGATGACGTCAACAAGGTCACGATTCAAGAGTACGAATTGAAGTTGGCCAACGACGACAAAACCATGACGATGCGGTTGCGACTGGTAATGCCACAAGACGCGAAGGGGCCGGTGCCGGTTATCATCCAAAGCGGGTTTGGTGCAGGCAAGAAAGGCCCGCCGACGGGTAAGCCGTATGCGGTGTTCACCCAGCGGGGGTATGCCGTTGCGGAGTGTTATTTCAACGAAGTCGCCATCGACAACAAAGACCGCGCCCGCACGGCAGGCATCTACAAACTCTTCGACGACAAAATCGACTGTGGTGGCCTGATGGCGTGGGCGTGGGGCGTCTACCGCGTGATTGATGCCCTGGAGACGATGCCGAAGATCGACAGCAAGAAAATCGTCGTGACCGGGCATTCCCGGTACGGCAAGGCGACGTTAATCGCGGGTGCGTTCGACGACCGGATCGCACTGACCGTGCCGAGTCACTCGGGGTGTGGCGGGTGTGCGCCGTATCGGTTCATTTACGGCAAAAACGAGCAACTTCACAACGTTGTGGGGGCGTTCCCGTATTGGTTCCGACCTAACTTTAACCAGTTCGTCGGCAAGGTGGACCGACTCCCGGTCGATCAACATCTACTCATGGCCCTCGTCGCCCCGCGTGCATTCCTGGGTACCGAAGGCACCCAGGACACGTGGATCAACCCCGAGGGCGCCCAACTGACTTATCAAGCGGCGAAGAAGGTCTACGATTTTCTCAAGGCGTCGGACAAAATCAGCATCCGCTACCGCCCGGTCGGGCACATCCCGAGTAATGAAGACCTGCTCGATTACGCCGACCACGTGTTCTTCCAGAAAGCGTTACCGGAAGAGTTCGGGAAGTTGCCCTACCAGAACGAGAAAAACGGCTTCACCTGGGATGTTCCCAAGTAACGGGTCTGGTTAATTTTTCTGGTGGGTGGATTCTCATGGTTTTCGGGCCTGAAAGGCACGTTCCGTCAGCCCAGGGCCATGCCCTGGGAGCCGGGCTGTCAGGACGGTTCAGGCTCGTTGTCATTCAACCGAATCGACCGTCCGTTCGGCGTTCCCAGGGCATGGCCCTGGGCTGACAGCACGTCCCCTTCAGGGCCGAAAAGGCATTACATATGTAGTGCCAGAAGATCCGGTCAATCATTCGAGTTGCGTAACTTGGACAGCAACCGCAGGATTTCGAGGTACATCCACACCAGGGTGACGAGCAAACTGAAGCCGCCGTACCACTCCATGTACTTGGGAGCGCGTGACCGGACGCCCTGTTCAATGAAGTCGAAATCGAGGATCAGGTTCAACGCGGCGATG
>JANLRE010000500.1:0-4774 GCA_031368205.1 Fimbriiglobus sp.
CGCAAACCGGAACCTGACGGGTTTGGGTTTGCATCGTCGTCGTCGGGACGCTCTTGGTGTAGGTATACGGCTCGGCCACGGTGACCATCTTGTTTTGCGTCACGGTGCGCGGTTCGTTGACCGTCACGTACTCGTTGACCGTGTAGCTGTACGGCACTTGCTTGGAAACTTGCTGGTACTCGGTCACGGTACGCGGTTCGTTGACCGTCACCATTTCGTTGACCGTGTAGCTGTACGGCACTTCTTTGCTGACGGCCTTCATCACGGTCACTTGAACTTGCTTCGCAACGGTTTCCGTGCGGTAGCGAGTGACCGTTTGGGTGGTGTAGGTCGGAGCGGCTGCGACAGTGCCGCAATCGCCACCCGAGGCACCGGCTGCCATACCGTAGTTACCGGCTGCCGATGCGGAACCGCAATCAGCCGCTGCGACTGCGGAATGGCCACAAGCGGCTGGGGCTGGGGCAGCGCTGCTGCAACCACCACGCATACCGCCGCGGAACAATCCACCACCGAATGCCGAACCTGTTGCGGGAGCCAAGGCGAGCCAAGCTGCCGCTCCAAGAACCGCTGCTGCAAATACACGACGCTTCATAGAAGCTTCTCCTAGGTGAACCAACAAAAACCGGTCGGCGCTGTGGAATCCACGATTCGCGGGCGACCAAAAAGAGTGCAAGGTTTGCTAGTAATCGAGCATCTTGCCCAAGTAACCGAAATTCCCGATATGCCCCACAGCATAGATATGGGGAACCCACATGACAACCATAACCCAGCCAAGTTACGCGAATTTTCCATTTTGCCACCCTCCGATTGCGCCTTTTGCGCTACGTAGGATGGCAATCCATCGGGCTTTCCGTAGGTTTTCTGTGGTTCAGACTAATTGAAACACGGGATAACCGACCCACCGCTTTCTACATTTTTGCCCACTGGAGACCACCCTAATGTTCCTCTCGCGCACTATTTTCGGGATGCTAACCGCACTCGGAATGATCCTCACAACCCTGGTCGTGACCGCACCGGCGGACGACAAGAAGGCGGACGAGGGCTGGATTGCCCTCTTCAACGGCAAGGACTTGACCGGCTGGAAAATGTTCCCCAAGCCGAACGACCGGGACATCAAAGAACTCCGCACCAACAAAGTGGACGGTAAAGTTGTGGGTTATGAAGGGATGCTCAAAGACGACAAAGTCGTTCCCTTGTGGCAAGTGAAGGATGGCATGATTGTCGGTAGCGGTCCGCACTCCCACTTGTTCAGTGAGAGGGACGACTACACCGACTTTGAATACCGCGTTGAAGCCAAGATCAACGACAAGGGCAATAGCGGGCAATACTTCCGGGCGAAGTATGCCACGAGTTTCCCACCCGGCTACGAAGCGCAGATCAACGCCACGGGCGGGGACAAGATCAAGACCGGAAGCCTGTACCCCGACGGCCGCACCAAACTGGGCGAATTCCGCAAGGACATTTGCGTGATGGACAAAGCCGCCCACGGGCCGGACGAGTTCTTCACACAACACATCATCGCGGAAGGCAACCACATCCAGATTTTCGTGAACGGCAAGAAAACGGTGGACTTCATCGACCCCAACAGCACCTACCTGAAAGGTCACTTCGCCCTACAGGGCCACGACCCTGGCACCGTCGTGACCTTCAAGAAGGTGGAGTACAAGCCGCTGAAGAAGTAGTGATGAGTGGATAGTGGATAGTGGATAGTGGATAGTGTAATGAGAAGAGTGACCCAAAGCCCACGCACGATCGTGCGTGGGCTTTCGTGTTGGTTGCAATTCTGGGCTCGCCATTTCACTGCTGCTCCACGAGCACATGGTTCACACCGACGCGCTTGCCGTTCACCGTGGCCCACGCTTCCAGTCGAAACGGGCCTTTGTTGAGTGACGTGGTGTATTGATGGGACTTCCGCACGCCGTCGAGCTTCACGACGACGGGTTCTTTGTCACCGCACTTGAGCGTCATTTCGGTTGCGGGCGTATCGGTGTGCAGTGTGATCGTGTAGCGGCTGATTTTCTCCGCGTGCAGTTCCCAGTGGCCGATGCTCTCTGGGGTCCAACCGGCGTCGGGGCCGCGCCAATCTTGGCGGGACAGGTGGGTCACCTTTTGTTTGTCGCTCCCGATGTGGGTGCGAATCGGATCGAAGCCGAGGCTCGTTACGTCCGTGAACCAGGCTTCGTAATCGGCCTTCAACTTGGCGACAATTTCCGGCTGGATTGGGGCCAGATCAACCTGCTCGTAGGGGTCGTTCGACAGGTCGAACAGTTCGTACTTGGGCGTGAACTCTTTGGCAGGTTGGGTGTTGTTGGCTTGAACCAGTTTGTACTGCTCGCCCCGGACCATGAACGCCCGGAACTTCTCCGGGGCGTCGCCGCGATGCCACTGACTGTACAGATTGCGTGGTGTCCAATTCACGGGTTGATCTCGCAATAACCCGGAAAGATCGCGGCCATCAATCTTCGGCACGGACTCCTGAATCGGGATTCCGCATAGGCTTTGCAACGTCGGGACGATGTCAATATGGGCGGTCGGTAGCTCGACGACATGTCCCGGTTTCAATCGCCCCGGCCAGCGGATGTAGCACGGCACCCGGATGCCGCCTTCGTACACCGTGCCCTTGCGATTCCGCAACCCGCCGTTGAACCGCACCCCACCAGGGCCGTTGTCCGTGAGAAAGATCACGATCGTGTTGTCGGCCTGTTTCGTTTCTTCGAGGGTCTTCATGAGTCGGGCAAAGTTGGTGTCAATGTTCTCGATCATCGCGTAAGCTTTGGCAATTTCCGTGGTGTTGACTTTGCCCGTCGCCCACGGTTGGCCGATCTTCGGAAACCCACCCGCACTCAGGTCGAGTTTTTGGTACGGCGCCGCGAGTTTGGCATCGACTTGGTAGGGTGCATGGGGCGCGTTGTAAGCAACGTAAGCGAAGAACGGCTTGTCGCGGGGCGCCTTCAAGAAGTCGATGGCGGCGTCCGTGAACACGTCGGTGCAGTAGCCTTTCGACTGCACTTTCTCGCCGTTTTTCGTCAGGACCGGGTCGAAGTACGCGGTCCGGGTCTCGACTTCCGGCGCGTCACTCGGTTGGGCCAACCCGCCGCCGTGGTGCCACAGCGTTTGTTGAAAGCCGCGATCTTCCGGCCGCAACGGGTAGTTGTCGCCAAGGTGCCACTTCCCAAACAGCCCGGTGCGATAGCCGGCGTCTCCCAGCCAGTGCGCCAACGTCCGGCAATCGGCCCGCATCATCGACCGGCCGATGAACGTGTCCACCACGCCGGTGCGGTAGTTGTAAGCCCCGGTGAGCAGCGACGACCGCGTCGGCGAACAAACGGGGCAGACGTAGAAGTTCTTCAACCACACGCTCTGTTTGCTGAAGGCGTCCAGGTTCGGCGTTTTGACGACCGGGTTGCCGTGAACGCCAAGGTCGCCGAACCCCTGGTCGTCCGTAATGACAATCAGCACATTCGGTGGCGCTGCCATCAACGAAAAGTGAACCACGCCAAGAACAGCCCAACCGAGTAAGAATCGCATCGCCATTTTTGTTGACCTCGTGTGGCAAACTACCTTGAGCTTGAATGCGTAGTTATAAAATACCCGTTTCGGACGAACACCTGGAGAGAAATCATGGCGGAAACGCTCGAATTTAAGGCGGAACTGAAGCAACTGTTGCACCTGATTACCCACTCGCTCTACTCCGACCGGGAAATCTTTCTGCGGGAACTCATCAGCAATGCGTCGGACGCGATCAACAAAGTGAAGTTCGATTCGCTGGCGAACGAGGACCAACTCGAAGGCAACAAGGACTGGAAAATCGTCATCACGCCCAACAAGGAAGCGAAGACGCTCACCCTTGCGGACAACGGCATCGGCATGTCGCGTGACGAAGTCGTGGACAACCTCGGCACCGTGGCGAAGTCCGGTACGAAGGCGTTTTTGGACGCGATCAAGTCGAAGCAATCGACCGAAGTGCCCGGCCTGATCGGGCAATTTGGCGTCGGGTTTTACTCGGCGTTCATGGTGGCGGACACGGTCACGGTGCGGACCCGGCGTGCCGGGGGCGGCGGGACCACGTGGGTTTCGGACGGCCAAGGAACCTACTCGATCGAAGCGGCGGACAAGGCCGACCGGGGCACCGAAGTGGTGCTGCACTTGAAAGAAGACGCCCTCGATTTCGTCGATGAATGGCGGCTGCGCACGATCGTCAAGAAGTTCTCCGACTTCATCGAACACCCGGTTGAGTTGGTGACCACCGAAGAAGAGGATGGCAAAACCGAGACGAAGCAGGACGTGTTGAACACCCGCAAAGCCGTGTGGCTGCGGTCGCCACGGGATGTGACGCCCGAAGAATACACGGAGTTTTACAAGACGATCGGCTACGACAGCGAGCCGCCGGCCAAGGTGTTGCACTTCAACATTGAAGGCAAGTCGGAGTTCCGGGCGCTGCTGTTCATCCCCGCCAAGAAGCCGTTTAGCTTCGACTACGAGGAGCAAAAGGCCGGGTTGAAGCTGTACGTGCAGCGCGTGCTGATTATGGAAAACTGCGAAGAGGTGCTGCCGCCGTACTTGCGGTTCGTGAAGGGCGTCATCGACAGCGCGGACTTACCGCTCAACGTCTCGCGGGAAATCCTCCAGCAAAACCCGCACCTCGAAACGATCCGCAAGAACGTGGTCCGCAACGTCTTCTCGGGCCTTGAAGCGCTCTAGAACGTCGAGTACGAAAAGTACCTCACGTTCTATAGGGGACTCGGCCCGGTGTTAAAAGAGGGCCTGGCGCGCG
>JANLRE010000501.1:0-8774 GCA_031368205.1 Fimbriiglobus sp.
AACCACTCACAGGTTGCGTGTACCCCATCATCACTGGCACAGTTGCGGGCGGTGGATTCACAGCAACAGTGTTGCATCCCGCTTGATTCGGAAGATTGCACGTCGTACTCGGACTGGCCCATGCGTTCGCGCTGTGGCAACCTCCGATCGTGAAGAACGACATCATGCGGTCTATGACTGATCCACATGCACGCGGGCCAGATGCCGTTGGCGTTGCAGACCCAACGCAGCTTGCCGGCAAGGGCACCGCAACCGGCGCACAATTCACACCAATTGATCCGGTCGTGGCACAGGTTGAACTCGGGTGTGCAAACAGGCCGAAGCCTTTCGCAATGGGGGCACGACACGCCGCACTGGTGCAACCGCCCGTCGCAGCCGCTGTCACAGTACCGCTACTCGTAACAGGGTTTCGGTCGTGCGCTGGGTAACAGTTCACTGGCCCTTGATTCGCGCAACTACTCGGAGTGCAGGGGAAGTACGCCCGAACCGGGGCGTGATACGGTGTTGGCACGAATACAGGCAGCACCGAGGGACCGGGTTGGTAGCTAATCCAATGCTTCAAGCGGTCCATCGAAGGCAAACTTCCCATACCCACCACGCCATTCGCAATTCCACGTGAACCCAACATTCCACGTGAACCCATCAAGGGTTGAAACAGCGGCGTGCCACACGGCACGCACCCTGTCGAACACGTGTTGCACGTCGAATTTGCTGAATAGGATACCGTCGGCGTTGTCGGCAGTGGCGTCGTCAAAATATTGGGCAACGGCTGCGACAAATCCACTGAACTGACGTGTCGGCGGGGTGATAAGTACGACGGCAACGATGGCGTGGTCACCATCGTCGGTGCTGTGGTTACGGTTGGCACCATTGGAATGGTTGTGCCGGAATAGACGGAGATTGGTTCGCCCATCATAACCGGCGATTTCGCCTTGCTGATGGGTAAATCCATCAGCTTGATAATCGGGTTTGTTCGGATGATCGGGTTCGGTTGGACGTTGATGGTGTTCTGTATTGGAGCAGTCGGCGCTGAACCAACCGACACCGTTTCGACCACGCGGGCGGCGGCAGGACCGGGGTAGACGGCGTCCCAGTCCCCTGCAACACAAAGACTCGAACAAAGCAGGCTTGCACTGAACGTCAGTATTCGTTTCATCGGTGATTCCCTCCACAGCGCGACCGCTGGCGCCTCAGCGTCGAATCCTAAACTGGTCTTCACTTAACGTCGGCGGTGTAAAGAGCATAACCTGCGGGATTCTGGGAACTGTCGCAGGCCGATTAAGATGAGCAAACCGAGCAACCGATAAAGCCTACGTAAATTAGCAGGGTCACGAATCGTGTTCCAATCCAGGAAGCATGGGCTGAACGGATGGCCGCAAAAGGGAATTGGCGGTCTGGCGGCCAGGGGAAATTGTCGCGTCTGACAGAAGGATGGGCTTCGTCGGGGCAAATTGTGTAGCGGTGGTGATCGTAGCCGTCGGAGCATACTTAGCCAGAGCGACACGCGCGGCTTGGTGCGCGAGTTCGGGCCTGTTGCAATCTTTGCTCAAGTGCAATTGAATGAGGTGGAGTAAGCCGTTTGTTCGACTGGAACGGGCAATTTGTTCGGTGAATTCCGCCGCTTGGTCATTCGAGAGGTGGCCGTCATTGCCCAGCACCCGGTTCACTAAAATGGGGTGCCGCCCACTGGATTTCTGAAGCTGCACGTCGTGGTTATACTCCAGAGCCAGAACATGCAGCCCGGTAAATGCCTCGGCAAGTTTTGCCGGTGCGTGGCCGACATCGGAGGCATAACCGATTGAAACTGCGGTGCTCGGATCGTCATTTTTCACATCAAAACGGAACGCGAACGTCGGATCGGCGTCGTGTGGCACTTGCACCGGCAGGCAAGTCAATCGCGGGCTGATGTCCATCTCGATCAAGTCGTGATAATCCCGGGTGAGACCCGCTTTGCGCAGAGGATCATGTTCAGCACAACCGGAAAGGGCGTCGTGGTGCCGGGGGTGGGCGATAAGTGGTACATTCAATCGTCGCAAATGGGCGAGAGTCAGGGCGTGCCAGTGGTCGCCGTGGGTGTGGGTCAGAATCACCGCCGAGATGTTCTTCCACGACAATCCGACGAGCGACAAGCGATTGGCCAGCACACGCGGGCCAAGGCCGCAATCAATCATCAGGCCGAAACCATCGCACTCCAGCACGCTGGCGTTGCCGGAACTACCACTTCCCAAAACTGTGAATCGCACGGTCATCAATGCCTCGTGTCACCAGACTACACCCTCGCCGCACCTTGGGTGCAGTTGAATCGGGGGTGGTGATGAATAGATGTTGTAGTTGTAAGCGGAACGGATGTCGAACTGCTACGATCGTTGCCGGGAACTTGTGAGAGTGACCATCCACTGGTATCGTGTGGTGGTGAAGTCGCCTGAATGAAGGGGGTCGGGATGGTAGCTCAAAAGACGATTCTGATTGTCGATGATGACCGCGAACTCGTGGACGGTTTGCGGCTTGTGCTCGAACGCCAAGGGTACCGCGTTTTACAGGCCCACGACGGCGGGCAAGGCAAACAATTCATCTACAACCAACGTCCCGACCTCGTCATCCTGGACATGATGATGCCGCGTATGGGCGGTTACCCGGTACTGGAGCATTTCAAGGACAAGCCCGACACGCCGCCGATTATCATGATTACGGCGAATGAGGGCAGTCGGCACAAGATGTACGCGGAAGTGTTGGGCGTGGTGGATTACATCCGCAAACCCTTTGCGACCGAAAAACTCCTGGAAGCCGTTCACCGCGCGTTGAACCCTGTTGAAACTCCCGCCGATAGCCCACCCCCACCCGAACCGGGCGACAAATAACCCGTTTTCGCCACGGCCTGCTTTGTGTTGATTCTTCCCAGAGTGTTCGCTATCAATCGCAGCGAATCCAATTGGTCTGGGAGCGCGATTGTGAACGCTGCTTGTCATCGGCTATTGTTATGCGCGCTAATCGTGGGATTTTGCAGCGACACGGCCAGCGCAGAAAATCCACCGAGCGAGGTGATACCTGTCGCCGATCTGGTGAAGGAACCGTCGAAAGATCTGCTGAGTGATTTGCAGAAACGGGTCGAAAAACTCGAACAACCTCCGACCAACCCCGCCGGGCAGCAGATGCCCACGGTTAAACTGAGTGGTCAACTCCAGACCGACACCATTTGGGTCGGTCAAGACGAAAACAATCGGGCCAAGTATCAGACCATTCCCGACGGTGCGGCTTTCCGCCGTGCGCGGCTGCGTGCTTTCGGGGACTACGGACCGTCGGAATACCGGGTCGAACTGGATTTCGCGCAGGCCGGTCGCCCGACGTTTCTGGACGTCTACGCGGGGTTACACGATTTGCCGTATGTCGGTCGGGTGCGGGTCGGTCACTTCTTTGAACCGTTCAGCCTCGAACGCTACACCAACAACCGTTACACGGTCTTTCTCGAACGCGGCCTTCCGGACGCCCCGTTTGCACCCGCCCGAAACCTCGGGGTCATGGCCGACCGCGCCGTTCTCGACCAGCGGGCGACGTGGGCGGTTGGACTTTTTCGCACAGACAGCGACGCCTTCGGTGACGACACGGGGACCAATTTCCAGTCGGCTGTGACCGGGCGAATCACGGGACTGCCCTACTACGACGAGTCATCGGGCGGCAGTCGGTACTTGCACGTCGGGTTGGGGTATAGCATTCGGGGCACGAAGAACGATACGGTCCGATTTCGATCCCAACCGGAAGCCCGCATCGGCGCGACCACGCCCAACATCCCAAACTTCGTTGATACCGGCGACATTGCCGCGAAGTGGTACCAGCTCCTCGGGTTTGAACTCGCCTGGACGAACGGCCCCCTGTCGTTTCAGGGGGAGTACATCCTGACTCCGGTCAGCACCATGAACACGGGCATGGTGGTTTTTCAGTCGTGGTACACGACGCTCAGTCTGTTTTTAACTGGCGAGCATCGCCCGTATCGCCGCGAGAACGGCACGTTTGACCGGGTCATTCCGAAGACAGATTTCTTCAGCCAGAAGCCCGATGGCGGTTGGGGTTTTGGTCCGGGTGCGTGGGAACTGGCACTGCGACTCTCGCACCTCGACCTGGACAACGGTGCGGTTCGGGGTGGGCGGTTGACAGACTTGACAGTCGGCGTGAACTGGTACCTGAACCCGTACCTACGGGTTACCGCCAACTACATCCATGCCGCGCCACAAGCCGACAACGGCAACCCAGGCCGTGCGAATATCTACGGCCTTCGGATGGGGTACGACTTTTAGCGAACACCGTTATTTGATGATTGCCGGTTGCGCGACTGCTTTCGCGCCAATGAATCGCAAATGCCCCATCGTTTGGGGATTCGGTGTGGTGTCGGTCGGACCGGCCCACGAATCGACCCCGATCCCCGGAATCACACGGACCACGTTCATCGCCCACACTTGGTTGGCTAAACTCGGGTTGCTGGTCAATTCGCTGATCGGAATGGCTAGTTCGGCAGTCCAACCGGATGGCGTCGAATCGACCGCGACGAACCAGCGTGGGTTCCATGTTGCGTCACCGCAACAATCTTCCGCCACAGCCCCACGATGATCGACACGCAGCCGGTAGTACGTCGAATAATCCCGATCGAGATCGAGTATGATCTCAATCCGATCGTGACCGTTCAAGTCCGTATCGCGTTCCCGTTTATCGACCTTGGTGACTTGTTTGCCTGACGGGTGCGAACAGGTCACACCGATGTACAAGAACTTGTCGTCGAACAGAAATTTCGCCGTCGCTGCATAACCGGGTTGCATGACAGCACTTGGCTTCAGTTGCACAATCGACGCATCTGCCCAGCAACTCTCGTCGAGTTTTCCATCTAAGAATGGTTTCGTTGTAGTCATGCGGCAAACCGCTCGGGATGCGATGCTGCTCTCGCTTTCTTCGCTGTTGGCCAGACGCAATTCTTCCGCAAGGCGACCCATCCACGGATCGGAACGCGGCTCGGCGGGGTTGGTGGCGAGCATGGCTTTCAAGATTCTTGAGTTATCGCCGACGCGGCCAATGTGTCGCCGGGCTGTCATCAGACAAAGTTGATTCGCAGGATCCCGTGCGTAATTGCTGCCCGCAACCGCCAGTTGCGATTCGAGGTCAATTGCGACTTGGTTCCATGAGGTGAATGCGTCAGCGCTGGTGAAGCGGTACATCGGCTTAGTCTGGAGGGCATCCGTATACGACGCCTGTTGCACGGCATCGGCGGGGATCAACTCGAACGCGGCGCGTTGGAAGATCGGCTGATGTCCGAGTTCGAGCCGCCGGCGGATTTCTCCACTCGTGTAGTATTTGATGAGCCACCGCGATGCCTCGACCGATCCTGGTTGCAGGCTATATTTTTCGACGACGAACGTGAACAGTTCCCGCGCTGCCGTCCATTGGCCCTGTTCCGTGAACCGGAACCCGAGTGCCAATGCAGCACGGCACGCGATGGGGTCCGGTATGGTGGCGAGTGTGCTGAGGATTTGCGACAAGGACTTTTCCATCCCACCACCTGAATCCGGCTTTTGACAAAGCAACTTCATGTCATGCCGGAGCTTGGCAAACCGTTCCCACTCCGCGATGGTCAGTGTTTTTGGTGGCGATAATTCGCCACGATTCCAACGAGACGGCCCGCCTTCGGCGAGGTCAATTCCTTCCATCAACGCCGTGTGTTTCTCCGCACCGGGCATACGATGAGCGACCAAACGAAAACGTGCGGTGTCACTGGTCGTTGGCGTTTTGTTGAGAACCATTGATGCGGGTTCGACGAATGTGTTCCAAGACTCACACACTTCCGGGCTGAATTTCGTGCTGTCAACTGTGACTGTTGCTTTGTCAGCACCGGCGGTCACTGAGTAAATCTTTTTCGCCGCGTGCGGTTCGACCCCGAACGTCTTGAGTTGTTCCGGGAACGCAGTTGCATCGGCGGCGAGGGTGAACGCTTCCTTCATGTGCAACAACACGAGCAAATCCGAAGTCGGTGAATCCGCAGCCACGAGATCTGTCACAATCACTTCCGGACGCCACATACGGATGGCCAGCACTAGCCTTGCCAGCAACGCGGGATCGCGGGTGGACTTCAGCAGTTCCGGGCTACGATCGGGTGTTGGCTCCGTCATGTACCCCGCCCAATGCTTGGGGCCATCCACTTCCGCACTGGTCCCACCGATCGTTCGCACAGCAGATGCCAGCCGGAATTCATCGGTGTGCCCGACGGCCAGCGTTGCGGTGTGATAGCAATCCTGGTGCGAAAGCATGGCGATCGTCGAAAGCGGTACACTTTCACCACGAGCGTGAACGAACAGAACGGCGGCGCGTTGGCCGGCCGATTTTTGCATCGTCCAAGTTTTCCCGCCGTCGGTCGTCGCCAGGATCGTCCCGAACTCCCCGACCGCCCAGCCGGTGTTTGCATCAATCATGCAAACGGCGTTCAAAGGCGTAGTAATGGGTGTTTTCTGAGTCTCCCAAGTTTGGCCGAAATCGGTCGAGTGGAATACCACCGAACCGGGACGACACACCGCCCAGATCTGTTCCCCGACGACTGACAACCCGCGGAAATCACACTGCTTCGCAGCTTCCGTGGTGATTGGCTTGCAGACTTCAAAACTACCGGCTGAATCGACCAGCCGGCGCATGTCACCGGCTTTTCCGGCCACAATGAGGCGGTCGCCAACACCCCGTGCCACGGATGTTGCGTAAACTCCAGCGATCACACCGGGCCGTGTGATGGTGTTGCCTTTCAGCACGGCCAACCCGTTGTCACCGCACAATAGCGCCGCATCAGGCCGACTACAATCGACGGCACGCCACGTTGAAACGCGCGGGCCGTTGAGAGCCATCCAGGACTTGCCACCATCGGTTGTGCGGAAAGCGCCCGTTGGCGACGTGTCCGTTCCGTCGCCAACTGCGATACCGTGATTTTCATCCAAGAACTGGACCGCATTCAACCCGGAAAAGGGGTATGTCGAGATTTCCTTCCAAGTCGTTCCACCGTCTTGAGTATGAAGAACGACACCGATCGAACCGGCAGCGTCTGGCAGTTCGATTCGCCCCACGACCCACCCCAAATAGGGCGTTACCATCGTGATTCCACGAAGGGAAGCCTTGGTGCCGGTCGGTTGTCGTTCCCAGGTTCGACCGGAATCAATTGTGTGCCAAATGACGCCGTGATCCCCGACCGCCCAGCCTTCGGATTTGTCCACGAACCGAACCGCCCGCAGCGCGGCGTTGTCGTGAACTGGCGTGGCAGCGGTTCCGATGGACGTGGTGAGCGTCAGAAACGCGAGTGTGAATAGAACCGTGCGCATCAGGCGTTCCTCCGTGAACTTGGGACTTCAAGCGGACTCAGCCGCCGAATCGGTGCCCAAACCATAAAACAAAACGGGTCGGGAACGCTAGACGAGTTATCACTCCGGGCCGGTATCGGTTTACCTGTCTTGACAAAACAGCAGGAGATTTCGTACCTATTGCAACTAAATTCGGAGTGCGGGTTCAAGAACAGCCAAGGTTTTTCAGTGTTCCGGTTCCCGTTCCGCAAATCGCATTCTTAAAAAGGAGTCGCCATGTCGGCTGATCGTCCTGCCCCGGTGCCGTTGTGTGACATCGCACTCCAGTATCGTGGCCTGCAAGATGAAATTGATTCCGCAGTGCTCCGTGTGCTGTATTCCGGTCAAGCGATTCTCGGCCCGGAAGTCACGAAGTTTGAAGAGGAAGCCGCTGCCTATTGTCGGGCACCTTATGCACTCGGTTGTGCCTCCGGCACGGACGCGATTCTGCTCGCCCTGTATGGTCTCGACATTGGCCCCGGCGACGAAGTGATTCTGCCGCCGTTTACGTTTTTTGCCACCGTCGGGTCGATCATCCGCGTGGGGGCAACCCCGGTTTTTGTGGACGTTGACCCGCTCACGTTCAACATCGACCCCGACTTGATCGAAGCCAAAATTACGCCTCGGACGAAGGCGATTATGCCGGTGCATCTCTTCGGGCAGTGTTGCGACATGGACCCGATTTGGGACATCGCGGACCGACACGGTTTGGCAGTGATTGAAGACGCGGCACAATCATTCGGTGCCGAATACAAAGACCAACGCTGCGGCACGTTGGGCGTCGTCAGTTGCTTCAGTTTTTACCCCAGCAAGAACCTCGGCACGATGGGCGACGCGGGGATGGTGACGACGAACAACGCCGCTGTGAACAAGAAAATGGCGGCGTACCGGGTGCACGGCTCGGAAGTGAAATACTTCCATAAATACATCGGCTGGAACGCGCGTCTCGATGCGATCCAAGCCGCGATGTTGCGCGTGAAATTACCGCACGTCGATCGGTGGATCGAAGGTCGCCAAAGTGCGGCAGCACGTTACGATGCTCTGATTGAAACAGCGGGCTTAAACGGCTTCTTGCACCGCCCAATCGTGCGACCATACGGCAAGCACACGTTTAACCAATACACGTTGCGGGTCTCGGCGGGGCATCGGGATTCGATGGTGAAGTTTTTGAAGACCGAAGGCGTCGGTTGCGAAGTTTACTACCCGTCGCCGTTGCACCTGCAAGAATGCTTGACGCACCTTGAACATCAAGTCGGGGATTTCCCGGTGAGTGAAGAGGCTGCGAGAAATGTCCTGTCGTTGCCGATGTTCCCTGAGATTACGGACGCTCAGCAACGCCGCGTGATCGAAGTGTGTTCGGCCTACGTTCGCCAACAACTGCGAATTGCAGCGTAGTCGATGGTTGTTACTACAGAAATGGAA
>JANLRE010000514.1:0-7238 GCA_031368205.1 Fimbriiglobus sp.
GCGACCAGTTCCGCGCGCGTCCGGCGATGGCACCAAACGGGGACTTCGTCGTGGCCTGGACGAGCTACGGCCAGGACGGAGACGGACTCGGGGTGTTTGGCCAGCGGCTCTCGGCGGCGGGAACGCCCCGGCGATTTTCGCTAATGGTCTGTCTAGTCACACGTTACGTCGGATGCACGGTTGCATCTGGTGCGCGAGATATGCAAATAAGTGCTTCTCGCGCTACAGGTCGTCAAGTAGGCTCTTGACGCCGCGTCCGCCTTTGCTGAACACGTCGTAGCCTACTACTCAGGTTTCGGCTCCTCAACAGCTTTCTGCGTCTCGACCGGCGCTGGTTCAACGGGTTTTGCTTCGGGTTCGGGTTCGGCTTTGGTGCGGATGAGGGCGGCTAGTTGGGCGAAGGAGTGGACCGGGGCCTTGCCGGCTTTTTGTTGATCGCTCAGCTTCGTGGTTGGCTTGGCACGCGGCGGTTTCTTGCCACCCACCGGCTGTCCGGGTACTGGAACTGGGACAAACGGCGTGCCGTCCGCGTTGAATTGCGGTGCGGGGGGTTGTTGTTGCTGGCCGGGTCGTGGGGGTGGGCCTTGCGTTTGACCGGGGCCACTCCGCCAGCCGGGTGAACCCGGACCGCGTTGTTGCGGTCGGCCACCACCGGGACGACCACCCGTGCCGCCACCGCCGCTGAATTGGCGAGGCGGTGGGCGATCCGCTTGTTGTTGCATCGGCGGTGCCGATTGAGGTTGGCCTTGGGGCTGTCCCTGTTGTGGCATCGGCGGACGGTCTTGGCGTGGTGGCCGATTGTCCTGGCGGGGTGGACGTTCACCTTGCGGGGGCCGATCCCCCTGTTGACGATCACCCTGTTGTCGGTCACCCTGGGGTTGTCGGTCGCCTTGGGCTTGGGGTGGACGGTCGCTGCGTTCTTGGCGAGGAGGTCGTTGTTCGCCACGGGGAGCGCGTTCGGGTGGGCGGCGTTCTTGGCCGGGCGAAATCATCGTCAGCGAAACCCGACGGCGATCGGTATCGACGTTCATCACCCACACGCTCACGACATCGCCGACCGCGATCACGTCATACGGCGACTTGATGTAACGGTTCGCCATCTGGCTGATGTGAACCAAGCCGCTGTCTTTCAAGCCCACGTCCACGAAGGCCCCGAAGTCCACGACGTTCAGCACTTCGCCGCGTAGCTCCATGCCGGTCGCAAGGTCTTCCAGTTTCAGCACACCCTTGCGGAAGATCGCTTGCGGGCGATCTTCACGGGGGTCGCGGCCCGGTCGGGCGATGGCGTCGTAAATATCCCGGACGGTCGGGATGCCCGCGTTCAGCTTGGTCGCCATCTCGTCAGGATGGACCGCGTTCAATTTCTCGTGAAGCTTCGACAGCTTCGCCCGGTCCTTCAGGTCTTCCGGTGTGAAGCCGAGTTCCGTCAGGATTTGCCGAGCCAGTTCGTAGCTTTCGGGGTGAACCCAAGTGGTGTCAAGTGGGTCATCGCCATCGCGGATTTTCAAGAACCCAGCCGCTTGTGTAAACCGCACGTCACCCATTTGGGCGACACTCTTCAACTGCTCGCGGGTCTTGAACGGCCCGTTCGCAGTCCGGTGTTCGACGACTTGCCGCGCCACGAGTTGGTTCAACCCGGACACGTGCCGAAGCAACGGCACCGACGCGGTGTTGACATCGACGCCGACGTTGTTGACGCACGACTCGATGACTTTCTCGACCGACTCTTTCAGGTACTTCGCGCGAACATCGTGTTGATACAGCCCCACGCCGACGTGTTGCGGATCGACTTTGACCAACTCGGACAGCGGGTCTTGCAACCGGCGCCCGATCGAGATCGTCCCACGGGTCGTGGCGTCCAGGTTCGGGAATTCTTCCTTCGCCACAGGCGACGCGGAGTAGTCGCTGGCACCCGCTTCGTTGACGATGACGTAGGCCACGTCTTCCGGGGCGGGTGGCAACCCTTCAAGGCTGATCGGTGGGGCCGGAGGTTCAGCGGGGGTGGTCGCGGTGGGGACCGTGGCCGTGGCGGTTGTGCCTTCGGTCAGCGGTGACGCCATCACCATTGCCGTTTCACCGGCGGCGAGTCCCGGTAACACCAACGTGGTTTCGGCAGCGCCACTAATCATGGTGCTGATTGCCGCAGACATTTCCACCGACGTGCCGGGCATCGTTTCCGTGTGGGTCGCGGCGGGGATCTCCACTGCCTTGGGCGTCTCGATCGTCGGCGTTGTGGCCGTGATCTGCGGGATTGGTGAGGCTGCCGGTGGCGGGTTCAGCCGGCGTTCTTCGAGTTCCGCGATCAAATCGCTGACGATCTGTTCGGTCTCGCGGCACGCGGTGCCGTTGCCGATGGCGATGATCGACGTTTGGTGCTTGCGGATGAGTTGCTCAAGCTTCTTCTTCGCCTCCGCGACTTTCTTTTGCGGCGGGTGCGGGTAGATGACGCATTCGTCGATCATCGTGCCGGTTTCATCAAGGACCGCGACTTTGCAACCCGTGCGAATGCCAGGGTCGATGGCGAGAACCCGCTTGCCGCCCAACGGTGGCCGCATCAACAAACTGCTCAGGTTGCGCGAGAAAATATCGACCGCGTGGTCTTGGGCGTGTTCGGTCAGTTCGCGGCGGATTTCCCGTTCGAGACTGGGCATCATCAGGCGGCCAAGGGCGTCCTCCACGACCGGGTACAACATCTCCCGGTGCGGGTGGTCCGCAAGCGGAAGGTGGTTGATCGCAATGGCCTTCACTTCCGCCGCGTTCCATTCCAACTTCAGGCGAACGATGTTCTCCCGTTCCCCACGATTGACCGCAAGAACCCGATGTGGCGGGATGATGCGAATGGGTTCTTTGAACTTGTAGTAGTCGCGGTATTCGAGGCCCTTGCCTTCGGGAACGTTGTCCGCTTTGTTCGAGACGAGTTCGGCGGTGTCCCACATGAACGCCCGTAACGGGCCGCGCACGTCGGCCATTTCCGCGATGACTTCGGCGATGATGTGCTTGACCCCGGTGAGCACGTCGTTAACATCGTGAAGTTGCTTCCACGGATCAACGACGCCCTTCAGCACTTCGTCGAGCGGTTCGGCAACCGGGTCGCGGGTCCAGATGGCCAGGGCGAGGGGTTCGAGACCCTTCTCACGGGCGTCCGAAGCCAGCGTGCGTTTCTTCACTTTGTACGGCAAGTACAAGTCGTCGAGCCGCTTCATGTGTTCGGCGGCTAGGATCGCTTGCACTAAGTCGTCGTTCAGTTTGCCCTGGTTGGCGATGCTGCGCAGGATCGTCTGCTTCTTGTTCGCAATGTCGCGCAGGAACGCGACCCGGTCCTGAATCCGCCGAATCTGCACTTCGTCCAAACCGCCGGTGCGTTCCTTGCGGTACCGCGTGATGAACGGCACCGTGTTGGCATCGTCCAGAAGCTGAATGACCGCTTCGACCTGGGCTTTGCGGATCTGCAAATCTTGTGCGATGCGCGACAAGTCCTGCGACAACGGCGCGACAGGCACTTGCGGCACCTGCTGTGGCGGCAACGCGGGCACGACCGGCGGTGGCGCGGGCGGCAACACGTCCGGAACAGCAGCGGCCACCGTTTCTCCTGCCGCCTGATCGCTCGCAACGATTGCAGGGGCTGCAACGTGTTCGGCTGGTAAGGGCGGTGGAGTTTCGGCGTGCGGATGCGTCGGCGTTTCAGGCCCCACTTCAGCCAGAGTGACGGGTGTGGGTTCTGGCGTTGGCATCGGATCGACGGGGTTCATAGTGCAGCCGGTCGTGAGGGACATCGGGGGTCCGGTCCGGGGCAAGTCGGACCGTAACATCTCGTGAAAGTGACGTGTCCGCAAACAACGAACAACGGCACCCGACACGAGCCAGGTGAAAAACAGTTAGCCTTTGAACAGACCTTTGTAAGCCGATGACCCCGATGTGTCAAGGATGCGGGGTGGTGTGGCACCCGCACTTCACGGAGAAGTCATATCGCCGGAAGAACCCGAATACCCGCCGTGGTGAATTGGCCCTGTGCGAATTCGCGGGTGTCAACATTCGATCAGTCGGGATCGGAATCGTGGCTACCGCCGTCCGGATTGCGGTGCGGCACGCCGATCAGGTACGGGATCGGGATCGGAGACCCTGGCGGGTGTTCGACGCCGCACTCCCATTCGTACCCCTCGCTGCCGACTTCTCGTGCCATCGCCAGCATCTCATCGGGGGTGTACGTTCGCAGGCAGGAGACCACGCCGTCGAACAGCACCGCTGCCGGAATCACCGGCACGAGGTACGTCCAGAACAGCCGGGACCAGCGAAACGGGCGGATCGCAGGCGTCAGTACCCATACCGCTAGCGGCACGATCGCCATAATTGCGAGTCCGAACGGCGTTCGGGACGTGGCCTCGGCAATGGCGATGCCCTGCCCGTCCCGTACCGCAGCCGCGAGGATGGCCCGCGCTTCATTCGGTCGGAAGTGGTGAAACGCCGTGAACAGGGTGCGGAACCCGGCCAACCGGGCCGGCACGTCGGTCGCGCTGACCGATTCCGCCTCGAAGCGGGTTCCCGGCATCGCGCCCGCGACGCGACTCAGTGCCCCGACGTTCGGGTACTTGTCTGTGAGGCACAGTGGCAAATCCACACCGACCGCACGCAGCGCCGGAAGGAGATCGGGCCACGGCCCGCCGCCCCCGGAGCAGAGGTCGGTCATTTGCTCGGCGTCACTCCGTTTGATCGCGGCGGCGAGCCGTGGCGTCAGACCGGAATACGGTTGTCCGCGCCGGATCGCCGTGACCAAGTAGTCCGTCGCGGCGTCCCGAAAGACGCGCGGCCACCACGACAGGTCTTCAAGCTCCACAAGGTGCCACCGCTTCACCTGCTACCCTCCCGCAGTTGTTCCGGGCCGTCACGACGCGCCCAACAGTGTCGCCAGAATGTTGTCTTGCGGGTAGCTGTGCCCCAGGTGTTGGCGATACCCTTCGGCGAAGGCGACCCCGGCCACTTGGCCTTGCTTCGCGGACCAGTCGCGCATCGAATCGACGAGGTTGTCCACGCCGTGGTGTTTGCGTAGCCAGGCGCGTTGGCTTTCGTGGCACGCCAACATTCGGGCTTTGTCGTCGATGGCCGTCGTGATGTCGATGCGGAACGCCGGTCGGATCGGCTGGCCGAAAATATCCTTGCCTTCGAGCGGATCGCAGTAGAAGAGGTACGGGATGGCGTCGATCGGTTTGTGCAGGTGCCGACCGTGGAGGAAGTTTTGAATCGGCGCCGCGAACGTCGCCGCGCGGACGATTTTGCTGGTCTGTTCGTGATCGAGATGATAGTCATCCGGGCTGTGCGTGATGACGACGTTGGCCTGAACTTCGTTGATGAGTCGAACGACTTTCTCTAGGGGCGGTTCGGCGTAGATCACCCGTAAGTCGCGTTCTTCCAGGCAGTGGTAGGTTGCCCCAATCGCGCTCGCACCCGCTCGGCCTTCGGCCCGGCGGATGGCCGCAATTTCGTCCGGCGTGTGTTCGGCACTGCCACAGTCACCCGGCGTCATGGTGGCCACGTGAAGTTCAAACCCGTGTTCCCGATGCAGCCGGACCAATACCCCCGCACACAAAAACTCCGCATCGTCCGGATGCGCGAGAACCGCCAACACAACTTGAGACATATTCAACTCCCGATCGACCAATAGACCAGGTGATGAAATAGCGAAACCGCAAGGCAACGGCCTTGCGGTTTCGAGATCGACTCCGAAAAACAGTGTGACTACGGCCCCACTACGGCCCCATTGGATTCGCCGGGTCGGCTGCGGGTTGCGTTTGCTCAACTGGGGCTTTGCGGACTAAGCCCAACCGAGTTTTGACACTTTCCCGTGTTGAGGGCACGACCCAATAAGCGTTTTGGTCAACCCTGCCAGACGCATCGCGGTCTTTGGGTTCGTACTTGAACTCTTTCATCCACGGATAATCCTGGTCGATCACGCCGCGAACGATGGTGTTGCGGGTGACTTCGGGCACGGTAAACGCTCCGGCGAAGGCACCCAATGTGGCTTGAACTCGTTCGGTTTGTTGGCGGGCCTTGGCGCGGGGGTCGTCGGGTTGGGCGGGCAAGCTCAGGACTCGTTCCGCCGCGATTTGTAACGCGGCCTCGTCTTCCGCGATGGCTTGGAGGTAGTCGTCAAAACTCTTCAATGCCAGTGGTCCGAGTAGCACGGACGAGTTTTCGGCCGTCCGCTTGGTCCGCTCTCGAACGGCGCCGTCTTCCTTCAAAAGCTGAATCAGGTTGAGTTCGTACTCGTAGGTGTCTTCCTCGATCTTGTCCGAGCGGTCCTGGCGGTGGAAGTTGGGGTGCTGGCGAAGGACTTCGTGCCAGGTTGCGAGGGCTTGTTTGTAGCGTGTGGCGGCCAGTTCGTTCTTGGCAATCGCGCGGGCTTGGTCGGCGCTCCAGAGCAATTTGCGGGCTTCGACGGTGAGGGGGAGTTGCTCGGTTTGGGACGTTGCCAGGAAGTAACTGAAGTTGGTGATTTGGCGGTTTTGGTCATAGAAAACAAGGGATTTCTGCGCTTCGTGCTGTTCTTCCGAGATGCCACGGGCGGCCAGTTCTTCCCGGCTCATTTCCTGCGGCATGCCCGACCCGCGGTTCACACCCGCAAGAAAGATGAGCCGATCCTTCGTTGCTTGAGACGGTTGAAGCCCGGTTTCTTGCCCCAAGGTCGCCCACATGCTGGCCGCTCGTGCCCACTCCGCTTGTGCGTTCGACTTCGCCAACAGGGCGACACTCTTCGGCGTGCCTGTTACGCTATCGCGGAACCACGCATTGTTCGCGCCGACGAACTCGTCCGGGTTCCAGGTCGTTTTGTTGTCGAACCAGCCTTCTTTCGTCAGGCGTTCCGCCAGGTAGCTTTGTGCTCGGGAACCCTGTTGGCGGAAGACGATCAGGGCCGGTGCGCGTGGCATCCGGTACTGAAAGGGGTCGTACTCACCGGGTTGCGGGGAGGACCACGGAATGAACTCGCTCTCTTTATTTTTGCGGTTGGGCGGAATCACCGTCGAAGAGTAGGCAAACCACGCTCGGGCGGCATGAAACGCATCGAAGCTATCGTCCACCGCTTTGCCCGGATAATACTCTTGGTCGCCTTCGCCGAACTGTTCCGGCAAGATCGGGAACTGGTCCGCCGGGTCGGCGAGTTCGTTGTCGTTCTTGTACAGCGACGGGATCTTTTCGTTGTCCACGAGGAACTGCACGACTTCTTCGGGTCGCACGCAATTCAATTT
>JANLRE010000550.1:0-9444 GCA_031368205.1 Fimbriiglobus sp.
GACTCTGAACTAGAGGGGCGGTGTCAAGATGGGTGTAGTTAAAAACTTGCGGGGAGCGAATTTGAGCTTAATTTCAGGATTTGCGACATACAAAAACTCACGTATCCGATGCCCGAAGAGTCTTTCATTGAAAACCAACTAATCAATTCCAGTAACTTCTGTCCCAGGTTGACTAGATTCAATCCACACGCCCTAGCGAACGACTATTTAGGCAGGGCTGTTTCATCTGGTAGTTTGGGCAAGATTTTCGACGAGTTTTAAGGACTTACGGCGACAATTGCTTACCCAGTTTAACAACTGAAACAGCCCTGCAGCCCTGACTATTTAGGCTTGTGCTTACTTTTCCGGAATTGATGATAAAATAATGCGTCCACGTATTGACGGACACTTCGTCATCGGCTATAAGAGTCACTACACCCTATACAGGTGCATCAATGAGTCATCGCCCGACCTTCGCTTTTAGAATCACACGATGCTCACCCCACCATCCACGGGTCTCAAAACCCATCTAGATCGGCCACAGAATAACCGATCCTGAAACGACCGTTAACAATTATCAGACCTGTTAGAGCCACGCGCCGGTCAATGACCGACCGCGCCCGTCCCTAGCTTGCGCTGGCGTCTGCTATTGACGCCAGCGAAGAGCCGTTTGCGATGTTCATGCACTGAGTCGTTCATCAGACTGAGTTCAGGAGTCGATCATGTTTACTTCCCTCTCCATTCTACGCACGATGAAGTCGCGCTTTGGATTTACTTCCAAAAAACTACCGCGGCGACCGTACCGTCATCAAACGGAGTCCCTTCGCACGAGGTTGCAGTTCGACCTCATGGAAGATCGAATCACCCCCGCAGGCGGACCCGTAGTACTTATGGGCATCGACGCCGAAGGTGGCGGACCGGGCGGCTGTCATTTACACACACAAGTCGAAAGTGGCCTTGAGGTCGTTTTTGAAACCCCTTGGAAACAAGGGATTTCAACGAGACAGTCCAGAAATCCCGCCTCTCGATCGTCAGCCATAACGTCTTGCAACACAACGTGTTATGACTTGTGTGTAAATGACAGACCCCGCTCGGGCAACCGCCCGGCGGTAGTTGGCATATCGACTGACATAACGGTCGGTCGGCAAATTTCTTAAGGAGCATGTTATGCGTCGCACGTTAGGACAGATCGGCCGAGTGTTGACGAGCGTCGTTGACCGCGTGGGGGGTGGCTATACGCCGGCAAGTAAGATCGCCGCCGGACGGCACCGGGTCCGGATGGGGGTCGAGGTGCTGGAAGACCGGGTGACCCCGGTTAACCTCGCGGTCGGGCTCGGGGGCAACGAGCCGACGATCGTGGTCAACCCGCAGAACCCGAACAACGTCATCGTCGGCCGGTTCCAGCTGGCCATCTCGAACGACGGCGGCAACACCTTCCCGGTCATCTCGGCCAACCCGCCGTTGCCGGCCGGGCACACCGGGTTCGGGGCCGACGACAGCCTGGCGTTCGACTCCCAGGGCCGGCTGTTCTGGACGTACCTGACCCGGGCCCCGGCCCCCAACGGGCTCAACGTCGTGAGCCAGCAGGTGAACCCGACGACCGGGGCGTTCGTCGGCACCCCGGCGATCATCGCGTCGGGGAACCAGGATAAGGAGTGGATCGCGGCCGACAGCAACCCGGCCAGCGCGTTCCGGGACAACCTGTACGTCGTCTGGTCGGACCTGAGCCTGTCCGGCGGGGCGATCCAATACGCCCGATCGACCAACCAGGGGGCGACGTGGACGGCCCCGGTCACCATCTCGGGGGGCAGCCAGGGGTTCACCTGGCCGCCCGAGGTGGCGGTCGCCCCGAACGGGGACGTGTGGGTGGCGTGGCGGACGTTCCAGGGGGGGACGGACACCCAGGGCGAGGTCCGGATGCGGCGGTCGACCGACGGCGGGGTGACGTTCGGGGCGGAGATCGTCCCGTTCCCGGCCGGGACCGCCGCCCACACCACCAACTCGGCCAACGGGCTGGCCAACAAGATCCCCGGGTTCCACGGCTGGCTCCAGGGGGCCGGGCAGCCGCGGATCCTGGTCGATCCGGTCCGGGCCAACACCCTGTACGTGGTCACCATCGACGACCCGAACACGTTCCTCACCACCGACGACCCGGCCGACGTGGTGGTCGCCCGGTCCACGGACAACGGGGCCACCTGGGTCCGGGCGGCGATCAGTCAGGGGGCGGCCGGCGGGATCGAGGTCATGCCGGCGGCGGCCATCGACGCCAACGGGAACATCGTCGTTCACTGGTACGATAACCGCCGCAACCTGACCGCGACGGACGCGACGGACAACACCCAGACGTACTTCCTGCTCGACGTCTTCGCCACCGCCAGCACCGACGGGGCGCTCAACTGGTCGGCCCCGGTCCGGCTGAGCGACAACGCATTCGACCCCGAGCGGGGCGCCCCCGACCGGTTCGGCAACCACACCCTCCGGATCGGCGAGTACAACGGGGTGGCGATGGCCAACGGGACCGCGTTCTCGATCTGGACCGGGAACACCGCCACCGGCCAGCAGGCGATCTTCGAGCGGCGGATCATGGTCGGCGGAAACAACGCCCCGGGGCTGACCCGCAACCTGGCAGCGGTGGCCGTCGACGAGGGCAGCCTGGCCGTGAACGGGGGGACGTACTCTGACCCGAACCCCGGCCAGAACGTCGCCTTCACCGCCTCGATCGGCACGGTCACCAAGACCGGGGTCAACAACGGCACTTGGAGCTGGTCGTACACCCCGCCTGACGGGGTCGTCCCGCCGGCCGCCCAGACCGTGACCATCACCGCCAACGACACCGAGGGCGGGGTGTCAACCATCACGTTCACCCTGACCACCAACAACGTCGCCCCGACGGGGGTGGCCCTGAACGGCCCGTTCACCCTGAGCGAGAACGGGTCGGTCTCCCTGACCGGGTCGTTCACCGACCCTGGCGTCCTCGACACCCACCAAGTCACGGTCACCTGGGGGGACGGGGCGACGACCGTGGTGAACCTGGCCCTCGGGGCTCGGACGTTCGCCGCCACCCACCCGTACCTTGACGACGGCCCGAGCCCGGGCAACGGCATCCCGTTCGACGTCTACGCGGTCTCCGTCCGGGTCCGGGACAAGGACGGCGACGAGGGGACGGCGGGCACCACCGCCCGGGTGAACAACGTGGCGCCGGTGCTCCTGACGCTCGGGGCGACGTCGGTGGACGAGGACGGCACGGTGACGCTCTCCGGCACGTACTCGGACGTGGGGACGCAGGACACGCACACGCTGACGATCACCTGGGGCGAGGGCACCCCGGTGACGTACGCGGTGAGCGGCGGCACGTTCAGCTTCACGCACCAGTACCTGGACGACAACCCGACCGGCTCGGCGTCCGATGTGTACCCGATCGGCGTCACCCTGACCGACGACGACACGGGCACGGCTACCGGCGGCACGACGACGACGGTGACCAACGTGGCGCCGGTCATCACGAACCTGCGAAACAACTCGCCAGACTGCGGGGACGTGATGGAGGGCCAGGCGCTCACCCTAACCATCCCGTACACGGACATCGGAACCCTGGACACGCACACGGCGTTCGTCAACTGGGGCGACGGGTCTCCCTCGACTACGCTGACGGGGTCGGGCACCGGGTCCGGGACGATTACGGGCACCCACGTCTACGCGACAGGCGGGGTGTACGCCATCTCCGTCACCTTGACCGACGACGACACCGGGACGACCACCGGGACGACCCAGGCGGTCATCAGCGGGGTCGGGGTGGTAAACGGGATCCTATATGTGATCGGGACGGACGCCGCCGACCACGTGTCGGTGAACACGCAAGGGAACGGGCTGATCAAGGTCCACGCCGACTTCCTGCCGGGCGGGGCCCCATTCAAGACGTTCAACCTGTCGGCGGTTCAGAAAGTCATGGCCTTCCTGTGCGACGGGGACGACCACATGAGCGTGGCCGGGAACATCGACCTGCCGGTGCTGATCGACGGCGGAGCCGGGGACGATCACCTAATCGGCGGCGGTCGCCGGAGCATTCTGGTCGGTGGACTCGGCGCCGACAAATTGACCGGCGGGAGTGGCGACGACCTGCTGATCGGCGGGACCGTCGCGTTCGGGCTGGACGTGAACAGGTGGGGGGTGGTACTCGACGAGTGGGCGTCGAATCGGTCCTACGCGGACCGGGTCGCCAACCTTAAGGGGACCGGCACCGGCCCTCGGGCCAACGGGACCGTGTTCCTCCAGGCCAACGTGACGGTGTTCGACGACGACGCGGCGGACGACCTGAACGGCTCGTCCGGCCAAGACTGGTACTTCGCAAAATTGACGGGTCCGAACAAGGATAAGATCAACGGCAACACGAACGGGGAGTTCATCGAACTGCTGTGAAACGGCGGGCAACGGGCGGGGTTGGTCCACCTAACCTCGTCCGGTTTGTCGGCGGCATAATACTGGCGGCCGGGCGAAGGTTTCGCGGCGCCACCCCTACCGTAACTGACGGCCCTGGCTAGCAGCCAGGGTCGCTCGCTTCTCTCAGCTTAATTGGCGTAACGTGACCGCAATGAAGGACATGTGGCGATTGCGATTGTGATTTGGTCGTGTAGGCCAAGCCCAGAAAACCCATGCAGTCACATCAGAATCATAGTCGAAGTAGCGGTACGGTGAACATCACCAGACAGGAACCTTCGAGACGCCATCTCCGGCAGGCGACCCCGGATCAATCGTTGCAAGTGACAAACCACCTTAATCCCAAATCGCACGCACGTTAAATGATATTCTTCCCTTACATCACATTCCCCGCCCCCTTTGATGACTGCGCTGTACCCGTCGCCAACATTGCCGACGTTGCTGCCGTGACTGCGGCCCGCACGGGTTCGAGCGACAGCCGCGCGTAGACCGCCGTTGTGCTTTGGTTCTTGTGCCCCATTGACTTGCCGATGATGTTCAGACTGACTCCGGCTGCGGCCTGCCAGCTTCCGAACGTGCGGCGAAGATCGTGCATTCGCAAGTCGGCGATCCCGGCCCGGTCGAGTAACCGCTTCCAGGCTTTTTTCGGTTCGGCCAAGTGGCCGCTCTTGCCGTGACTCGGGAAGACGAACGGGCTGTCAGAATTAACCCGTCTGCGGAGTAGGATTTCCATCGCCTCGGGCACAAGCGGAACCGTGACGGGTTCGCCGCTCTTCGTTTCCGGGATGCGCCACAGCGTTCGCTCGACGGAGGTGTCTTCCCACCGCATCGCCTGGACGTTGGCCCGTCGCGCCCCGGTGAGCAACAGCATCAAGAAGAAATCGCGGAACGACTCGGGTTCATCGTCCAAAGCCTTGAGGAACTTCGGCATTTCGTCGGGGTGAATAAATCGCTCACGGGACTTCTCGCGGAACTTGTCGATCCCATGAGCCGGGTTGCTCCCGGTGAAGCCGCAGTTCGCGGCGGTCTTAGCGAAGGCGTGGTGAACGAGCGCCAGCGTGCGGTTGGCGACGTACTTGCCGTGCTTCTCGCCGATGTGCGAATGCAAGGCTTGTACGTCGCTGCGGGATATTCCTGTGATCCGGCGGTTCTGCCAGTGCGCTAAGTAGCTCTTATACTGTTTCTCGTTTTCCTTCCAACTCCGGTTGTGAACCTTCGCGTGGTCGAGGTGCTTCTCCATCAGTTTGCCGAACGTCATCTCCGCACGGGCTGCGAGTTTCACCTTGTGGGGGTCAATGCCCTTCGCCACGTCGCCGCTGGCCTTCCGCGCCTCCTTCCGGGCGTCGTCCACGGAAAGCTCGTGCGGCCACGACCCGAGCCGCAACCGCGTCGGTCGGCCCGCGACACGACGGTAGAGATAGAACGTCTTCGCGCCGGAGTCGCCCACGTAAAGACAGAGGCCGCGAATCTCATCGTCGTAGAAGTAGGCGTGATCCTTGTCCGGCGGGCAGGCCAGTTTTTCGAGCCGCTGGGTCGTGAACCGAAGTCGATTACTCGCCATTGCTACAACCCCCATTGCTACGCGGTTGCTACGCTCGGTGTCAAAAGTCATCAACCGTGGCGTAGCAACCGATAGGAGCATCATAGCGGAAAAGGCTTGTAAATCAACGAAAATCAAGCTTCGTCAATCAGCGGATATTCTCACAATGAGGCTATTCCACTGACTTTTAATCTGCGGGTCGTGGGTTCAACCCCCACCGGCTTCACTTCACTGAAAACCCCTGGCAATGCTGGGGGTTTTTTCGTTTCGGCTTGCACGCCCGGCAAACTTCGACGTTAAAACTATTTTCGAGAAAACTGAAATTAACGCTTGACTCACTTGGAATGTGCGGCCAGGATGGACACAGCGATACCGCCTGCTAGTCAGACCGTCTGACTAGCAGGCGGTATCGCTGTGTTTCACAGGAGGTTTGAATCATGACCCGTGCCAAGTTGATGTGGCAAGCGCTTGCCGCAGTCGGAATGGTAACCGCGCTCATCGCCGGCGGCCCGCAATCGGTGGCCGTTTCAACACGGGTGAACACGACCACGAACGAAGGGCCGGAATGCTTGGTACCGGCTGACAGTTGAACCGCTAACAGCAACCAGTTGCGCCCTTTACGTTTGCTTCGGGGTCAAGAGGTCGTGGGTTCAAAGCCCGCCAGCCCGACTGTTTTTCAAAAAGAGCCCTTCGACGAGAACGTCGAAGGGCTTTCTCATTGTGGGGACGAGATTTACGTCATCGAGGCGGCAGTTCAAAAACACGATTTCGAGGATTCGACGCTTTGCAGCGTAATCGGCGGTAAGCCATTGGCTCCGTAGAGTTTGCGAAAGTTCAAAAACTTTCGCCGCTAACTCGGCCGTTTCGTCGTGGGAGCGGTCCAGCACATCCAGTTGCAGTTTGATCGACGCGAGCTTGTCCCGCATTTCGGTGTGCTTTCGGGCAAACGTGTCCTGGTCGATGTCCTCCGCGAGCCGCATGTTTAGCAGGCGATCCTGTTGGGCGACGATCAACGACTCCTGCCGAGTTAGTTCGACTCGTTGCGCCTTCGAATCGGCTTGAGCGTCCCGCGTCTGCGATGCCAGCACCAGTCGGAACCAATCACGCACGCCTTCGTCTTCGACCCGCATTTTGTCGAACACCGCGAGAACCTGCTTGTCGAGATCGGCTTCACGCACGCGAGTTCGCGGATGCCCCGCCTTCGTGTAGTAGGTGCAGCGGTAATAGGTGTAGTAGCGTTCGCCTGTCTTCGTCTTCTTGGTGATCCTCTCGCCGGTGATCGGGTGGCCGCAGTATCCGCACTGGATCAACTCGCTTGCGTAGGTGAGGGAGAGGGACTGGTAAACGTGACCGCCGAGCAATGCCTGAACCCGATCCCAGGTTTCTCGGTCGATCAGCGGTTCGTGCTTGCCCGGATACCACTGCCCACGGAATTCGATTTCGCCGATGTAGGCCCGATCCTTCAGGATGTTGTGGACCGAGCTACGCGGGAACTTGGGCATTGAGGAGCGGAAGAGGCGACCTTCGGCCGCGAGCTTTTCGATGAGCGTGTCGAGCGTGTGGTTGTGGTAGGCGAAGAGTTGGAAGATACGCTTCACGTTGTCGGCGGGGACGGGATCGACCTCGACCATGCCGCGACCTTCCTTGCGGATGTTGCGGTAGCCGTAGGGACCACGAGTGACGAACCAGCCTTCCTGGACGCGGCGGGCGAGTCCTTCGCGGACATCGACTGATTGCTGCTCGGTGTAGAAGCTCGCCATGTTGGCGAGCGTCCGCCGCATCATGCGACCTGCTGGCGTGCTTTCGGTTGGCTGCGAGACAGAAATGAACGGCAGGTTGTATTCCGACTCCAACCGTTCGAGTTCGACGTAATCGAAGAGGTTGCGGGCTGCCCTGTCTACCTTGTAGAAGAGCAGACCATCGAGAGTGTCGGCGTTTTTCTTGGCGTAGGCGACCAATTCGCGGAACGTCTTGCGTTCGTCGCCCTTGCTGGCAGTCTCGGCGATGCGGAAGAGTTTGGCGATTTCGCCGCCCGCTTGCGTGGCGTAGCGACGCAGTGCTTCTTCCTGCACTTCGAGTGAGAAGCCTTCGCGTTCCTGTTCCCGACTGCTGACCCGAGCCAATGCGGCAAACCGTTTCATGGCGAAGACCCCGAAGACAAAGCCTGATACAAGCGACCCACGGACTGGATCATTGTAACGGCTTCTTCAGGCGAAATCACCGCCTCGTAGTATGGTTGCCAGACGCGGATCGTCTGCTCGATGAGTTCAGCCGTGATCCAGTCCGGTGTCCCCGCCGGGAGTATGCCCGAACGGGCAACCTCCGCGATGGTGCAAACCTTTTTTGGGTTGCTCGGGAACATGACGGGATTCCGTCTCCGATAAGGTCAAAAGGTCAAAACACGCGAGGACGGCAATCCATATCCCGACGGACGGGATGGTTCGGGTGCGAGAACGGGGCTGCGGCTCAGTGCGTCCGCAACAACCCCTCACGCTGGTAACGCTGCAATTCTTCATGGGAAATCGCCCACGACCTATGGGCACCGCGCCCGCTGGCTTTCTTCTGCCCTTGTATGCGGCCGTGGCGACACCACTCGCGGCAGGTGAACTCGGATCGCATGACAATGCGGGCGAACTGTTCCACCGAATACCACTCATGCACGCTCTGGCGGTCGGCCAGGGCGACCAGTATCGCCTCGATCCGCTCAAGACGTTCTTCGAGAGTCATCGCCAACCTCTCTCCCGCTTCGCTGCCCGCACGCATAAAAGGGTCGTGCAATTGGTTTGTGTTTTTGGATTCCAGAGATCGCGGCACCGCCTGGTTGAAGCCGAGCGATACCGCGAATCGGAAGTTTTAAGACGCATCCCCGCACGCATGGCGCGTCTGGCCGCATGCTCACTTGAGCCAGCGGCCGATCATGCCGATGATGCCCTTGCTGGCGGCACCCTTGATCGCACCGTCGTTGTCGAACTTCTTGAGCGTGCGGCCAGCGACCCACGCCAGCAGCAACAGACCGAGGAAGCCCTTGAAGAGAACGTCACCGAAGTCAGAGGCGAATAACATGGTCATCTCCTTGTTGAAGAAATCAGGGCGAGGTTTCGTGGTCTACATTTCGCGTCCCATCGACTGTTCCAATTCCGGCGGGTTCATGGTCTCGATGGGGAGGCCATGATCCGGTTCCGACGGCGTGTACTGCCCAGGGCCGTAAGGCACGAAGGCGCTGCCGTTGAAGATGGCAGAGTACATTTCCATTTGCCCCTGCACGCCGAGCCGTCCGAGTTCCGCACCGATGTCGCCTAGAATGCTTCCCAGCGACAGGCCGGGAAGGACTTTCTGAATCGTCTCGATGGCTCCCGTCGGCGGCTCGCCATCCTTGATCTGCTCGAAGAGTTTCTGCGTTTGCTTCGACATCGTTTTCCCCTTTCAGTTGAAGGAATCCATGAAGAGTCCTGCCGTGAACATCACGGCGAGTATCGAGACCGCGAGGAACA
>JANLRE010000637.1:0-2033 GCA_031368205.1 Fimbriiglobus sp.
GTTGCTCGCACTTCTTCAAATCGTTCCGCGCGTAGAGATAGTCAATCTCGGGATCGACCGTAGTCTCGGTGAGAGCCAAGTGAAACGCGCCATCGAAAGCCGATAACGTGTTCCGCATCGAATGGATGCCCGCGACAGCAACGACTTGTTCTGAGTCCAGCGGCACATAGGCGTTGTCCAAGTCACGGTAACGATTCAGGAGGTCGGCATCGTTCGCCAACCAGCGTTCGACGCGGTTGCGGTAAAGCGATTTCACTTGCTCACGATCTGGCAACATCAGCAGGAATTTATCGTCCATCCGGATGCGATCCAGGAACTGCCGTTCCATACTGCTGTGCAACTCTTCACGCAGTTGGAGCGTCATGGTGAACAACACCACCACGTTGGGGAGCGTGTTGTACAACTCGCTCAGGTGGGCGAAGAATTTAGGCCAATCTTCACTTTTGTCAAATAACTCATTCCGCCCCTCGGCTTGGTCGAACGTGAGCAATAGCACGCGGGGCGGGCATGGTGCCGCATCGGTCGAGAGTTGCGATGACACTGCCGGCGAGAACAGGTGCGCCAGTAGTTTCACCGCCTCGAATTTGCTGTAGGTCCGATCGGGTCGTTCGCTAGCACCGAGTCGCCGAGAGAAGTAATCGTCGTCGGCGCGGCCACGAAACCAGTGCAGCACCCGCTCCCGCGTCCCGACGCCTGTCTCGGGTTTGTCTAGGAACAGGTATGTGAGCAACACCCGTAGTGCGAAGCGGTGGAGCAGGTTCGACCGTTCGGCCAGGAACCGATCACAAACGTAACTACCGAATGCGGTGAAATCGAAGTAGCCAAAGACAGCCGGGTCACGGGCGGCAACGAGTGCCTGTAGTTTGCTATGAGAAGGACGAGTCCACCGGCGAATCATTCGACCGAAGAATCGCCCGCCGGGACTGGCGAGGCATGTTTTCCAAGACGTGGGATTGGTCAACAGGTGTTCGACTGCCCGAAACCCAATTGCCCGAACTCGCTCAAGAAGCGGATGATCTGGCAATGTCGGATCGTTTGCTGGCAGGTCACCAGTCGGGCTTGGGGCCGTCAGTGCTTCAACGACCCAGTCGAGTAATCGGGCCTGGAAATCACCGATCGTCCAGTGATTCGATCCGCCGACGAAAATGTGCCCCAGTTCGTGCATGGACTCGGCGGTTTGGAACGTTTTCAGCAAGTGCGTCTTGCCAGTCCCAGCGGCCCCCGAAAGCAGAATCACCTGCGGTTTCTTTTTCCCGTCTCGCACGTCCAAAATAATGTCCCGGATCCGGCGGCGGACTTCCAGATGGATGTCCACCACGTCACCGTCCGTCGTACCACTGGTCGAGATGCGGTCATCGAACGGGGAGACGTTCGTGTCGGGTTGCGACAGCGACATCTTCCGCTTGAACTCGCGGTAGACTTCAAGATGGGCCAGATTCTTGTCGGTGGACGGCATCGAATTACTTCCAAATCATGTAGTAGTACAGGTGATGGTCGCGTTCGATGGCCAGGTTTGATTCGAGTGCTTTTTTGACCTCGTTCAGCACGTGCAGTTCGAGAACCCGTTCCGTGTGCATCTCCCAAAGCGTGCGGTGGAACTCGCCGACGGCCAGGTCCGGGTGCGTTTTCACGGCTTGATGATAGACCGCGCGGAGTTCAACCAACCTGTGATCCACGAACTGGCACAGGTGGTCATACACTTGCTTCAGTACGGTGCGCAGATCGGGGGGCGTGACGACCGAAGGAGGCGCATCAACAGAAGGGTCGTGAAGCTTGAGTACCGGCTTGGCGACGGGTGATGACTGTGCCAGTTTCACCCGGAGTGCGGCGAACACTTGATCGACCGTCACCCCGTCCGAGTCCAAGACTTTATTCGTGGCTTTGAGCAGGGCCTCGAACGACTTCTTGTGAGCGGGCGTTTCGTACCACTCTGGCAGTATCGGTTCTTTTCGACTGTATTTGCCACCGGCGTAGGCGAAGAGTTTTTTGTCTGCGATGAGCTGCTTCAAAACCTGCTCAAAAGCTTCGGCTAC
>JANLRE010000656.1:0-4575 GCA_031368205.1 Fimbriiglobus sp.
TCAAAGTGGGTGATGCCGAGCCAAGCGTTCCTGCAGCAGCACCTTCGCGTCATCGCACTCCGACCCAGCCAAGCCAATACTTCCTAACGGTCAAGCTCCAGTTTCCGCCCAGCATGAAGTGCCGTTTTACCTGTCGCTTACCGTTGGTCTTCGAGGCTGGATTCCGGTGGAATATAAACCCTTCTGCCGAACAACTTGAAGGCCGCCGGGGTGACGATTTGATCCATTAACGTGGAGTCGATCAATCCGCCAATCACAACGAGAGCCAGGGGGTACAGGATCTCTTTGCCGGTCTGCCCGGCACCTAGTGCGAGTGGAATTAACCCGATGATCGCGGTGAGGGCGGTCATGAGAACCGGGGCCAAACGCTCCAGCGTGCCGCGGACGATCATGTCGTCGCCGAAGGGATGTCCTTCGTGCTTCATCAAGTGGATGTAGTGGGCGATCATCATGATGCCGTTTCGGCTCACGATCCCGATGAGGGTGATGAAGCCAACCCAGTGCGCCACCGAAAGCGTCGTCGCCGACGCCCACGCCTGAGGCCATTGCCACCACGACAAGCCTTGGAGTGTGGCATCGTCGGGATGGTTCACGGCCAACAACAGGATGACCGAACCCAGCGCGGCGAGTGGGATGTTGATGACTAGGACCATCGCGGCTGCGATCCAGGAGCCGAGGCATTTCCAAAGTAGTAGGAAGACACCGAACAGGACGGCCCAGAAGAGCCAGAACAGCCGCGTGTTGGCCTCCTTCTGCGCCTCGAACTGACCTCCGACCTCGATGCGATAGCTGCCAGGAAGGGTGCGAAGTCGCTCTTCAACGGGCAGGAGTTCTCGTTGAATGTCCTCGACGACACGTCCCAAGTCTCGACCCTGGACGTTGCACGCGACCACCACACGTCGTTTGACGTTCTCGTGGTTGATCGTGTTCGGCCCCCGCGCGTCGAGAACCCGTGCGACCTGGTTGAGGGCGACCTTGCGGCCAGACGGCGTGTCCAGAATCGTTTGGCCGATCACCGAGCGGTCGGCTCGTGACGCCTCGTCGTACCAAACGACGAGGTCGAAGTAACGCTCACGGTCAAGGATGGTTGAAACTACGCGGCCTTTGTAAGCGGTTTCTAAGAGCCGCGAGACATCACCCGGTGCGAGACCGTACTCGGCGGCAGCCTTGCGGTTCACCTCCAGCCGCACCTGCTTGATGTTCTCCTGGGGTTCCACCTGGAGATCGACGACACCGGGCACCTTGCTTAAACGGTCCTGAACGTCGTAGGCGGCGGTCACCAATTCCCGCAGGTCGTCCCCGAATACTTTCACGGAGACCTGGGCACGCACGCCACTCATCAAGTGATCGAGGCGATGGCTAATCGGTTGACCGACGTTGACGTTGACGTTCGGCAAGCGAGTGATCCGCTCGCGGATGTCGGCTAGCACCGCTTCATGGTGTCGCCCGGTTGTTTCCACACCCCGCTTGTGAAGCCCCGGTACAGCCCGAAGTAGGGCGTAGCCGACGCCAGGTTTTGCGCGCTCATGCGGTATCAGCCGGACATCCAGTTCGGACATGTTGACCCCCTCGGCGTGTTCGTCTTGTTCCGCTCGACCCGTGCGACGAGCTACGGCAATCACCTCGGGCACCTCCCAAAGCATGACCTCGGCTCGTTCCGCGACCCGCTTACTTTCTTCGAGGCTAGTCCCTGGTCGGGTCTGCACATTGACCGTGAGGGTGCCTTCATTGAACGTAGGAAGAAACTCGGACCCCATCCAAAACACCATGAACATTGAGCTAATCGAGAGGGTTGCGGCACAAACGAGGATTTTGCGCGGGTGACGCAACGACCAGCGGATCACCTTGGCGTCGAGCCACTTCAAGAATCGCAACAGCAACGGGTCGCCCTTGCGGGTCAGGAACCGAGCACGCGGCAACAGCAGCGAAGCCAGGGCTGGCGTCACGGTCAAGGACACGAGAAGGGATGCGAGCAAGGAGACGACGTAGGCTAGGGCCAACGGGGCGAACATGCGGCCTTCGAGACCGGACAAGACGAAGAGAGGTAGTACCACGAGACAGACGATCAACGTGGCGTACACGATCGAGTTCCGCACCTCACTCGATGCGTGGAAAATCACCTTCAAGGCCGGGTCGGGGGTCGGATTTTGCAGGTTCTCTTTCAGCCGCCGGAAGATGTTCTCCACATCGACGACGGCATCATCGACCAGTTCGCCGATGGCGACCGCGATGCTACCGAGTGTCATCGTGTTGATCGTGATGCCGAGGTAGTTGAAGACCAACACCGTGACAAAAATTGAGAGGGGAATCGCCGTCAGGGTGATGAAGCTGGTGCGGAAGTTGGCCAGGAACAGGAACAGGATCAACACGACCCAGAGCGTTCCGTCTCGGATGGCTTCGACGACGTTGTCGATGGCCGCCTGGATAAAATCGGCCTGTCGGAAGATCTGTTTCTCGATCCTGACTCCGGGTGGCATCTCCTGCTGCAACTGGTCGAGGGCCGATTCGATTTTGGGGGTCAAGTCGAGTGTGTTGGCGCCGGGTTGTTTCTGAATCGCCAGGATGACCGCGTCGCCACCGACGACACCGGCACCAACTCGGAGGTGGACACCTCCGTCCCCCCTCCGCACCGGCCCGTTGAAGCGAACGTCGGCGACATCCCGAATCCGGACGGCTCGTTTCTCGCGCCAGACAACCGGCGTCTCGCCAATCTCATCCAGGGTTAGGCTTTGACCGCTGATCCGGATGAGTTGTTCCTCCTGTTTGCTCTCCAAGATCCCACCGCCGACGATGACGTTGGCTTTCTCCGCCGCATCGACGAGTTGTTGCAGCGTGATGCCCTGAGCGGCCAGACGATCGGGCGAGGTCACGATTTGGTACTGCTTCAGCACCCCGCCCATGACCGTCACCTGGGACACCCCTTCCACAGCCAGCAACCGATTGCGGATGGTAAACTCCCCGAGCGTTCGGAGGTCCATCGCCTGGGTTAATCGCACCTGGGGTGTCGTTCCGGGTTCGTCAGCACGGAGACCTACGAGCATGATTTCACCCATGATCGACGAGATCGGTGCGAGTACCGGGTTCGATCCGCTCGGCAGGCGCGAGCGCGCAAGTTGCAGTTTTTCGCCGACGATCTGCCGGTCCTGGTAGATGTCGGTCCCCCAGTCGAACTCAACCCAGATGATCGACAATCCAATGCCCGAAGCCGATCGGACCCGTCGAACGCCGGTCGCCCCATTGAGCAGTGACTCGACTGGGCGGGTGACCAACACCTCGACCTCTTCGGGGGCGAGGCCAGAGGCTTCGGTCATGACCGTGACGGTGGGTCGGTTCAAATCGGGGAATACGTCCACCGGCATTCGTGACAATCGGTACGTACCGACGACAACCAGCACCAACGCGGCCAACAGCACCAGCCAGCGGTTTTTCAGTGAAAAGGCGATGACGAGATTGAGCATGACAAAAGTAACCACGGAGAACACAGTGCGGAGAAGACGAGATTTCTGTCAGCGAACGACACTCATTTCGTCAGTGGTTATTTGACTGAGGCAAATGCGGATTGCAACTCGTACACCGCGGTAATTGCGACCACGTCACCTAACTTCAAGCCACTCCGAATTTCGACGAAGCGATCATCGGCCTTGCCGAGTTCAACCGCTCGCCGCTCGAACGAATCGCCTTGCTGCACAAAAACAAAGGTCTGGGTTCCCTCACGCAGAGTAGCCCCGACTGGTAGGGATAATGTTGGCAGTTGGCTTTCGATAACAAGCGAGACTTGGCCCATCTGATTTTGACGCAGCGGGAGAGACGGTTCCCGATCGAGATCAATCCAAACACTTAGCGTTCGGTCGGTCGTTCCGAACGTCCGGCCACTGCGAACGACCTTGCCAGTCATTACTAGTGTCGGGTCGCTGACCAGCCGAAGTCGTGCGGTTTGGCCAAGCCGGACCCGCGTGAGGTCTTGTTCCGAAACAAACGCCTGAATCAGTGGCTTGGACAGGTCGTGAACTTCAAAAAGCGGCTCGTCCGCCCGGATACTCTGGCCGATTACACGCTCAAAGCGGACCACAAGTCCGGCAACGGCAGCGCGGACTGGCAAAGCCGGGATGACTCGTCGCTGTTTCATGAGTCCCGTGATTTGGTCGCTGGTCAGCCCCAGAAGTTCGAGGCGTTGCCGAAGACTGTCACGTCGATTGACGGCTGTGATGTGGACGACCTCGGCTTCAACCAATCGTCTCTTGGGCATGGAATCCGTCGCAATCCGTAGTCGGCTCAGTTGTGCGGAAGCTAGGTCGGTGGCGAGGCTTTCACGAAGTAGGTCGAGTTGCAGATTCAACAATTCCAGGCTGAACACTTCCGCCAACACGTCTCCTGCCTTCACGACTTGACCCGGCTCGGCTCGAATCGACAGGATCGTGCCGGGTAGCCGTGCCGACGCAACACTTCGGCGGTCCGGTGGGAGGTCCACCATACCGGGGATTTCCACGACTGTAGCCACCGCATGAGTCGTAGCGGGTTCGACATTCAGACCGATGGTTTTGATTGATTCGGGAGACAGGCGTAAGACGCCTGGGG
>JANLRE010000659.1:0-1653 GCA_031368205.1 Fimbriiglobus sp.
TTTCACGTCGCGGTGAATCACCCCGAGGCGGTGGGCTTCGCAGAGGCCGTCAATCACGTCCAAAATCCGGTCTATCGCGTCGGCAAAGGCCAGCGGTCCTTTTTGATCGACGAGGTCTTTCAGTGTCTTCCCCGGCATCAATTCCATGATGATGTAGGGCCGTCCGGCTTCCGTATCCGCTGACAACACGAAGACGCAGCGCGGGTGGCTGATTTGACTGGCAACCCGACCTTCCTGGCGAAACCGTTCGACGGACGACGGGTTCGCCGCCAACCGTGGGGACAGCAACTTCACCGCGACCCGTTGCCCGGAACTCGTCGATTCGGCTTCGTACACCGTGCCTTGTCCGCCGCCGCCCAGGAAGCGGATGAACGCATACCCCGCAATCGCACAAATGGTCGATTCCGTAGTGCTGTTCGTGTTGCCGTCGAAGGTGTTCGTCTGGTGATCCGGACTTGGCCCGGACGCACCGGAGCCGGAGGAATTCGAGGAAGGAATAAACGCCAGCGTGTCGCCGTGGGCGTCCGCACTCCGAACTTCTCCCGTATCCGGCATGACGACGCGGGGGAACGACCCGGAGCCGGTGCGGAGTTTTTGACCGCAATACATGCAAAATAGCGGCGGCTCGTCCGGGTTCACGGTATCGACGACTTTGCGCAAACAACGAGGGCACGTGAGTGACATACGTAACAACTTCCCGAACCCAAAGTCATGGACCCGACCCGGTTAAAAGAGTGTTCGTCCGGGGGGCAGGGAAATTATCCGAAACGCAGCCAGAAACACAAGCGACGACAGCCAATCACTGCTTTGATTCGTGGTGAGACTCTGTTTTCATCGGCCCGCGACATCCCGTAGTACGCCCACACTAGAATCGAGAATGCGTTTTCGCCGCTTGCTGCGTGTCTCGGTGCCTTCGGCTTGCAACCGGGTGAGGTCGTCGAAGTTGGCCTGGCAGTAGGGGCAAGATATGGTCTTCAAGTGGAACTCAATGTACTCCGCGTGGGCCGTGTCGAGGATCTCTTGCAGGAACCCGGCTAACTGTTCGCGGTTGGGGCAAGACAGCCGTTCGCGCCGCCAAATGGCACCGACGCTATGTTCGCCGCGATCCACTTCGTGCCGAATTTGGTGGACCATTGCTTGCAATGCGGGTTGCTCGCGGATGGCTTTCTCCACGGACGCCGCTGTCCCGGCGGGCAACGCATCGTGGAGGTAATCGTGGATCATCTCGCGGGTGATATCAGCCATGCGAACAACACCCCGGCAACACGGAGGGGAATGACCCTGTCTATCAAACACCGAAAACACCACACTGACAAGGCTTTCGTGACGCGGTCTTTGGCAAATTCTGGTCGCACAGCCTGAAAACGGTCGTTGTGTCTTCAGGCTGAAAGCCTGGCAGCACTCAGCCCAGGGCAAGGAGGCTTTGCGACGACGCCCTGGGTAGTCACCGTAAAAATCTTCAGCCTGAAGGGCTGACAGCCTTCGTTCCCGACTCACAACTCGCAGTCTTCAGACTGCTAGGAATAGAGCACTTTCAGTTTCAGTGTTGCGTCCGGGTTAGCCCGACGCGCCAGCGAGGGGTGTGCGGAAACCAACACCACGCCGTTCCAAAATTTTCGGGATGATGGTCCGGGGCGGGTGCATCCCGACCGG
>JANLRE010000178.1:0-14451 GCA_031368205.1 Fimbriiglobus sp.
CAACCGCCCCCGATCAAACGGGTGATCCTTTAGCCTTCGTTCCCGAATGTCGGGCCTCGCCAAGCCTCGACCACGACCTACAAAACCAATCGCTTCAACCCGGACGCGACTTAATCAATCACCTTGTTCAGCGGAAACTCCACGATGCCGGTGGCGCCGGCGCGCTTGAGTTCCGGGATAATCCGCCGCACGGTTTCTTCGCTCAGAATCGCCAGCACGTCGATCCAGTCCGGGTCGGAGAGGCTAGAAATGGTGGGCTTTTGGAGGGCAGGCAGAATCGCCAGCACTTTTTCGAGATCACCTTTTCGCACGTTCATCATCAGGCCGACTTTGTTCTCGGCTGCCATCGCGCCTTGCAACATCAGGATCAAATCGTCCATCTTGCGGCGCTTCCACGGGTCGAGTGCGGCTTCGTGGTTGGCGATGAACCGCGTCGTGCTTTGCAGTAGGTCGCAGACGATGCGTAGGTTGTTTGCCTTCAACGAACTGCCGGTCTCGGTCACTTCCACGATGGCGTCCGCCAGCTTGGGCGGCTTCACTTCCGTAGCACCCCAACTGAACTCCACGTTGGCCGTGACGCCGTGGTCCGCCAGCCAGCGGCGGGTGATGTTCACGACTTCGGTTGCGATGCGTTTGCCCTGTAAATCCTGGGGCGTGCGAATCGGCGAATCGTTCGGCACGGCCAACACCCAGCGCACCGGACGGCGGCTCACTTTGCTAAAGATCAGCTCCGCAAGTTCGGCGACGTTCGCATCACTTTCAACGACCCAATCGTGCCCCGTCAGCCCACAATCGAGCGAGCCGTCTTCCACGTACCGCGCCATTTCTTGGGCACGAATCAGCGTGCAATGAATGTCCGGGTCGTCAATCGTCGGGTAATAACTGCGGCTGGCGAACGAGATTTTATACCCCGCCTTCCGGAACAGTTCCGCCGTCGCCTCCTGCAACGACCCCGCCGGAATCCCCAGTTTCAGCACGTTTTCGCTCATGATGGCAGACAGTCTCATTCGGTGTCGGATCGCAGGTGAAACGGTAGGTTTATTGACGGCGACAACGTCCGGCACCGATTTGCCAACTCGACAGGACTCGGGGTGCAGCTAAAATCTCTGGAAGTCAAAGACAAGAATGTTCACCGCAGAGGCGCAGAGGACGCAGAGCAATCCATTAGAATTGGTTTGGGATTTCTCTGTGACTCTGTGGTGAATTCTGATCTAAGAGGCCCTCAGCGTAAAAACTCAACCATTGCGGCCGCCATCGGGGTGGGCATCGTGTACTGCGGGTAATGGCCACACGGTTGAAACTCGATGCGGCGAACGTCTTTCACACCGGCTTCGACCTCGGCTTCCCAATTTCGCGGGACGATGGTGTCGATGTTGCCACCGATCATGAGCAGGGGTTGGGTGATCGTGCCCAGCATCGGACGTAGATCGAGTTTGTCCAAGATCAGGGCGCGGCGGGCGGCGCAACGAATCGGCGTCGCGCCACTGCATTGAATCAAGAATTGAAAAACGTCCGGCGGGCAACCCGCGAACTGGTGGGCTTCCAGTTTGCTCATCACCCGCTTGCGAATCGGCAATTGGCCCATTCGCCACGGCCAATTTCGACCGACTTTCGCCAAGCCGCGTTCGACACGGGTCAACGGCCGACGCGCAAAACCGCCTTGTAACACGGCCCGTCGAAACCGCTGCGGGTAAGTCGCAATCGACCGTAACGTGACCGTTGAGCCGAACGACGAACCCATGATGTCCGTGGTCTCAATCTTCAAGTGGTCGAGTAGGGCAATCAAGTCTTCGGCGTAGTGCGGGTGTTGATACTGATCGAGCTTCGCGCCGTCGCTCCACCCGTCGGCTAGCTCGTAACTGATGCACCAAAAGCCGGCATCGACCAGTTGATTCTTCAGCAGGCAAAACGAGCGTTTTTGGTCGCACAAGCCATGAACCAGCACGATTGGTCGGTGCGTCGGGTTGCCCCACGTGGCGTACTCCAAGCGGTAGCGCGGGGTCGTCACCGTGGCGATTTTCGCTTCGGCATCGAATCGCCGTTGTGCGTTGTGCAGATCGGCGACGAGCGGATGAGGCGAATTCATGGCGTGTCCCTTCATTCGTAAAACGCGGCGGCGGCGAAGCTGACGCTTTCGTGGCCGGTGGGGTGAATGTATTGCTGGTAGTGCAGCACGCGACCGGATTGCGGTTTGATGGTCTGGAGTGTCAACCACGTCGGCGGCAGTCCACAGATCCGGCGTGCATCGTCCTCACTAGCAATCACATCAAAATAGGTACTGGGGTTCGCCGTCGTCAATTCCGCCAGAAGACGCTCATCTTGGGTCCGGCTCGCACTCAACCACGTGGGGTGAACGGGTTCGGGGTCACGGAACTTCGGGCCGATGTGGGCCAAGTCCCCGCTGATGATGTAACAGACTTTTTCACCCGCTTCGGCCTCGGCTTGTTGCAACGCACCGACCATGCGGGCGATGTCCGGCTTCGCTTGCGGTGAGACGCCATCTCGAATGCAATCGTGGAACGACCCCACCAACAGTGGCACGATTCGGAACGGGCGGTGTTGTTCCAGCAGGTACTGAAGCAGCAACACTTCCAGTTCAATGGAGTGTTCCGGAAGGTGGGCGAACGGGTCGGCGAACAAGCCATCACCGTAGTGGGTGACGAGTCGTTCAACATACGCCTGATCGGTTTCAACCGTGCCCAACGGGGTGGTGAAGTTCTTCCGCGTGAGCGTGAAGCGGTGGTGCGAATAGTGCGACGTGGCCACGATGACGAAGACGCTGGCGTCGGTCCGCTCGATCAATTCTTTGAAGCCCCAACCATAGGTCACGCCACCCCGCCCGTAATCCATGTGCGGCACAAGCACTGCCCGGAGTTTGTCCGAGTTGGAGAGTTTATTCCCTGGTCCAGACGGGGTACCTGGACCATCGGTGGCCGTGAATAACTTCCCCAGTATTGTCCGAATCGCGTCGGGTTCTTCCGGGTAAGCCCCGATGCACGACGGCAGTCGTGTCTGGCCGGTCACGTACTCTCGAAACTTGGGGCCGTCGAGAAACAATGCGTCGTCCAACGTGGCCACGAATTGGACGAGCATGTCCCACGGGAGTTGCGGCCCGACCTCGTCGTGAATTTCGCCAAGGGACTTCTGGCCAGTGAACTGTTGCAGAAAATACATCGCGGCGGAGGAGAGGGTCAACACGGTCGGGACGAGCCGTTGCGTATCCATCAGCCCGATGTGATCGGGGTGCGATGCTGGAATTGTGCCAATGGTGGGGCGTAAACAGGGTCGGAAATCACGCGGATAGGCTGAAAGCAGTGGCATCACAATCCTCACACCGAACGGTCGGACCCGTTACATGGTATCAACGGCGTGAGGTCGAATCGAGTGGTGATGCTAGCCCAGAATATTCACCACGGAATACACGGAATACACGGAATGCACGGAAAATGTTTACATCGAACGAGTTGGGTGCAGGAAAGCCGCGCTTCACAAAGATACACTGTGTTCTTGGAAATCATGATTCATTCCGTGTTTTCCGTGTATTCCGTGGTGGAAGGAATTCTCCGGGTTACGGGCGGGCGTTGGCCGTGGATGGGTTCGCCAGGGCGGGTTGAGCGGGTGCCGCGATGAGTGCGAAGGTTGCCCACACCACGATCCCGAACACGAGGCTAAATGCCAACCCCATGACGATCCACTGCTTGGACTTCTCGGCGGACGACGGCTTCACCGTAGACGTTGAGGGCAATGCCGCTGCCCGTTTGAATAATTCAGGGATGTCAATCGTGGGCTTGTCGGATGTCGGCCACGGCTTCGGGGTGACGCCGTGGCTTGCGATGGCCGGCAACGTGGGGATTTGGAACGCATTTTTTGCCGCTGTTGCCGCCGGAACTGGCGGCTTGACGGGGATCGGCGTCTTGGCGAATAACGGTGAGGACCGTGGCTGCGGTGTGATTGCATTCAGCAAATCAGCCGATGCGGTGCCGTCCGTCATTTTGCTATCTGGGTAATACCGAATCGCCGAGTTGGAGCTACTGCCCGCTGCGATGTTGAGTGACGAACCGCCGGTCCGCGTACTCGACGAACCGCTCAGGTTCACCGAACACGGGTTGCCGAACGCCCCACCGACGATCATGGGGATTTCGTCCTCGGTCGGAAGAGCCGGCGGGGTGAGAGTAAAGGGCTTCAACGCTTCTGCCAATTCCGCCGGCGTTTGAAACCGATCACCGGGTTTCTTCGCCAACATCTTCGTGATGATGGCCGACAGTTCGACGGGCACGTCCGGTCGAACTTCGTGGATCGGCTTCGCGGTTTTGATTTGATGCGCGATCAATTTCTGCGCGACATGATCGCCGACAAACGGGGGCCGCCCGGTGAACAGGTAATACGCTGTGGCGCCGAGGCCATAAATGTCCGCGCGCACATCGACTTTGGAGCAGTCGATTGCCTGTTCCGGTGGCAAGTAATCCGCCGTGCCGAGAATCTTGACCCCTTCGCCCTTCGTCAGGTTATCTTCGTCCACCTCGGACCGCACCAAGCCGAGGTCCAGAATCTTGACGACGCCCTGTCGATCGACCAGTAAGTTGGCCGGTTTAATGTCCCGATGCACGAGGCCATACGAGTGCAAATAGCCCAGGCCGTTGGCACATTGCAGTAAGTAATTCGCCACACGGTTTGGCGCCAGCGGTGCGGCTCGGAGCACGAGATCATGGAATGTCACGCCGTCCACGAATTCCATCACCAGGAAGATCACATCCCCGTCTTCATCGAAGTCGAACGCCCGCACGAGATTCGGGTGATCCAGTTGCCCCGCCGCACGCGCCTCCCGGAGGAACCGTTCGCGGGAGTAATGGCGTTCGGTGCGATCGGGCGGCAGGACTTTGAGGGCGGCGCGGCGTTTCATCGCGCCATGTTCCGCGAGAAACACTTGACCCATGCCACCCAAGCCGATGCGATCCAAGATTTTGTACTTGCCGAGAAAGAACCCTTTGTGCTTCCCGCTCAGGAGTTGTTGGGTGTGAAAGGGCGTGAGCAGTCCGTCGGCGCGAAGTTTCTTGCAGAGCGCGGCGGGGCTGTCAAAGCCGTCCGGGTTCATCGTCAGAAACGCATCCAACTTTGCCGGTTCGAGCAAGTTGCTTTTCTGAACGAGATGGACCATCTCTTCGACTGTATTCGGGGACGCCATGTTTCACCGCACCGCTGCAAAAACCGACCGGAACGCCTAAAATCTTCACTGCTAAACAGATAGTTTAAGTTCCGCGAGTGTTCCGACGAATTGCTCAAAGTCTGGGAACCCGACAACACCGGGTGCGGCGATTTCGGACAGCAACGGGTTGTTCTCCTGCCCGTGAACAAGAACACCGCCGGGGTATAACCCCTACGGTGTTGGTGCAATCTCAAATCTGCGTTGACCGACGATTTTAGCGTTGGCGGAGCCGCTTTTGGGGGTCCACTTCCAACGCGCCGAACGCTTGTTCGTGCCGGGCAACGATCTGCCGCAACGAGTCCAGGAGCCGTTTGGCCACGAACGGGTTCATCACGAGTCGGTGCGTGAGTTGAATCGGTTCCATGCCCGCCGGTGTGAGAATCCCGGTGTGTAACCCGACGTCCATGACGACTTCTTCGGTGCTGCTACTCAGGCTGAGGCGAACGAAGTTCGCGTACACCGTTTCAAGTTTCGTCACATCGACTTGAACTTGGACAGACATCGGCTGTCCGCCAGCTTGCTGCGTGGTCGCGTCCGGCGCCTTCAGTTCTTCAGCCATTGCATGGCTCCGAGTTTGGTGTGGCGGGCGGGATACAGCCGCCCAGAACGGTTTGTGTTCACGCTTAATGTAGAACGCTCACGTCTAAATTCCAACAGCGCAACACCCCAGGGAAGCATCGGTCGAAACGATCTCCACGCCGTACCAAGTTTGTTCGGCATGACGGACCGGGGCGGGGCCGTCCAGACCAAACCCCTCGCTTGCGCGTCGGGCTAACAAAACAACCCCCCAGAATGCGTCAATGCCGATGTCGTGAGCCGGGGAATTGTTCCGCATCGGGCGTACAAACTCAAATCACGGTGCCGTTCGGGATGACGGCGCCGCGGGGGACGCAGACGATGCCGTCGCGGATGTGCCACAGGCCGTTTGGCTCGTCGTACTCCATTCGCTTAGCTTCGTTCAGGATCGTGACGTTCGACCCGACCCGGCAATCCTTGTCCAGAATCGCGTGGGTGATGACGGTGTTGTCGCCCACGTTCAGCGACGGGACGCTGTCGATCTGGTTGCGCTTTTGCTCCCCGTCCGTCTCGAAGCGGTCGGAGCCGATCATCACCGTGTCCGTCAACTTGCAATTGTTCCCGATGACGCTGCGGACGCCGATCAGGCAGTGCTCCAGGACCGTCCCCGCACCGATTCGGCACCCGTCGGCGATCACCACGCGGTTCAGGGTGGCGCCGACCATTTGGCTGGCGGGCAGGTTCCGCATCCGGGTGTAGATGAGGCCATCCGGTTGGTAAAAGTCAAACGGCGGGTTGGGGTCGGACAGCGCGAGACTCGCTTCGTGATAGCTCTTGATCGTACCCAGGTCTTCCCAGTAGCCGTCGAACAAGTGGGCGTGAATCTTCTTCTTGCCGACGTTGCGGGGGAACACTTCCTTGCCGAAGTCCGTGGCCAGCGGCTTCTCGTTGAGCAGTTCAAACAGCACGTCGGTGTTGAACAGGTAAATCCCCATGTTGGCGAGGAAGTTCCGTCCGTTGGACGGGATGCCGCGTTCGTTGATCCACTCGGCGGGGGTGTAGTACGGCTTGCGTTCGGCTTCCGTCTTCGGCTTTTCGATGAACGAACTGACCCGCCCGCTGTCGTCCATTCGCAGCAACCCGAAGCCGCTACACTGGTCTTCCTTCACCGGAATCGCCGCGATCGTGACATCCGCTTGTGATTCGCGGTGGGTACGAATCAGTGAGCGGTAATCCATGCGGTACAGTTGGTCGCCGGACAGAATCAGCACCTCGTCGGCGCCTTCGTTTTTGATGTAGAGGCTGTTCTGCCGCACGGCGTCGGCGGTGCCTTGGTACCAGTCGGACGCTTCATACGTCTGCATCGCCGCGAGGATTTCGACGAACCCCCGGTTGAACATGTCGAACTTGTACGTGTTCGCAATGTGCCGGTGCAAGCTAACGGATAGAAATTGCGTGAGTACGTAAATCCGTTGCAGCCCGCTGTTGATGCAGTTCGAGATCGGGATGTCGATGAGCCGATACTTCCCTGCCACCGGCACGGCGGGTTTGGCGCGAAGTTTGGTCAGCGGGAACAACCGCGTCCCACGACCACCGCCCAGAATCAGGCTCATGACCTGACGCTCTTTCGACATGGAAGGCCTCAATTTCATCGGGAGAGGTTGGCTGCACAATCACTGTTCGGATAGTACCCGCCCGACGACAAACCCGGCAACGGGATTTTCACCAGTTGATCGTAATAGTCGAAACCCGCGTGCCGACAATGAAAGCGGCTGAATCGGTTTGCGTAGGCGCGACGGGCAGGAGTCAAGATAAGCGAGAGTGTGATTATTACACTCTCGCTTCCTGCAAATGGTAGCAACAGTTTCATCCCGAATCGCGGACTGTTAGTAGGGGCTTTGCTTCGAGTTGGGATAGATTTTCATCGAGTTTTTATGCGGTTCAGCCAACTGGGTAAGGTTGCTAGGCCCCTCCACCGACAAGACCTCTTCGTCGGCTCCTAATGGCATGAGTCGATCGGATGAAAGTACGGAACAACCCAAGGTGTGCAGATGTTCTAAAACTTTATCCCTGCCGGTCTGTTTCTTGAACGTGACAAGCCATTTCATTGCCTGGACTCCTTGGGTGACAAGTAGACCTAACTTCGCTTTTTCCGTGCTGGTGCCTCAGCTTCGGCTTCGGTTGTTGAAGGCACGGGGACGGCAGCCCGTAAGAAATTATAGGCAGCTCCGGCATTTACGACGCCATGACCTGTTTCCGCATCCCAGCCGGGTTGATTCAGGTTGATGGCGGTTTGAATCAGAGCTTCCCGCAGACGGGTTGGGGTTAGATTCGGAATAGCACTCATCAGCAATGCGCCAACCCCAGCCGCAACGGGACAGGCTGCCGAGGTTCCATTGTCAAACCCCGTACCGCCAGCGGGACGACCTGGCCCCATGTTGCCGAAAAAGTGCGAGTAGGCCGACAGGTCCGGTTTTTCGTCATGCAGCGTGCCTGGTCCTTGGGAGGAATACCCGATCCGCTCATGACGACTGTTCACCGCCGCGATCGTCAGGCATTCGGGCAGACTATTCGCTGCCGAGATGGAGCGGTTCGGGCCGATGGCACTGGAGTGACAATTGCCCGACGGACATTCCGAGCCGCAATTGCCTGCGGCGAAGAAACACGGACAGCCGGACGCGATCACCTCCCGAACCTTGCGGTTCAGCGGGTGTTCGGGATCGTAGGCTTCGTGGGTAGGCTGTTCGGCTTTCGGCGGCAGGAATGTGAATCCGTAACTGTTGTTGGTCAAATGAGGCGTGCCGTTAATCCGTCGCTGATCCAGAACGGCATTGAACATCTCCAAGGCGACAAACGAGTCACCGGCGTCCGGACCCGCCAAGAACGGGTAGTCGAGCAGTTTAGCGAAGGGAGCTGCCACAAGGATGTCGGCGGCGCACATCGAGCCGTGACTGCCGATCGCGGCGCTTCCGGGGCGTGGCCCGCTGACCCGTTCATGGCCGCCGATGACCGGGTAGAAACTGTTGATGCCTTCGTCGATCACACCCACTACGACGTTTTGACCGCGGAAGCCGTCCCCCCAAATACGGGCAACTGCCAACAGTTTCCGGAGTTTGGCCACGGTGGCTGCCGGGCGAAAGGGGCGGCAATCCACACGGTTCGAGGCTGTCGCTGCCAGATCGAAGGGATGAAATCGTGATTCATCGACTGCGGCGTTGATGAGGTCTGAACAATTGGAACAGTTGCCCGTGGATTGACTTCGCTTCGCAAACAGACTCATCGTCGAGTTGGGCCAAACCTTGACTTTCGGCTTACCTTTGAGTTCGTCGATTTTGGAGGCGTCGATTTCGCAGGCGACGACTGAGGAAGTCGAGGGCAAATCTGCTTTCCCTTCCAGATCAGTCATCGCCGCCATCCGGTGACGGTCGCCATCCCCGAACAAGGGGACTGGTTTGGTATCGCGGGAAACTTCCAACCCGAAGCCGCTGAGTTTGCTTAGCAACGTTTCACTTTGTTGGACGGCCTCTTGTGGACTCGCGTTAGCCGCACTGAAGCGGGCGAAGGCTTCCGGTACTGCTTGGGTAACCTCCACCAACACTTTCATCTTTGCCATCACGACTACTCCTGATGTGTCGAACGTATTGAGGTTTGCACATTTCCAATCGATCTCTAAACTGCAGCAGCCACGCAGAGACCCTCTCATGATTCTGTGTAGTGTTAATGGACACCGGGATGGATTTAGTGAGCGTTTAGAGGTCGATTTGAGATTTTGAGTCGGCACCAACTGCACGTCAAGTGAAAAATCTTAAAATCGAATCGTCGTGCTTTTTGACGATGCTGCGGTAGCCAATCAGTCACGCAATTCAGATCGGAAGCAGGAACGCCCTGGGAACTGGCTTTTAAGCGTGCCGCATTTACTCGGCGGCGTGCAACTTTTGGCCGACTTGGCTCAGGATGGCGGCGGCGATCTGGTTGGGGTGGTAGCCGGCGGGGAGTTTGACGAAGTGCTTGCCGTGCTTGATGCAGAACTCGCGAACGTTTTGGTAGTCGTGGCAGATCCACCGCGTGGCGATGATGACGACGGCGACGTTGGGCCGCGCGATCGGCGCTTCAAATACCGCCGTCGAAGAATGATCCGGGACGCTGACCCAGTTCAGTTCCCGCAAGTCGAAGGCCAGTTCCATTGCCTGTTTTCGCTCCGGCCGCACCAGCCCGCCGATGAAGACGACATCCCGCCCGGTTAGGAGTTTGCGAACGACTTCGACATCCTGGCTGTAGGACCGCACGGAGTTGGTGACTTCCTCGGGGGCGGCTTTCGTTTCCAGGTAGCGGTCCACTTCGGCGAAGGCGCGTGCGGCAGCGGGTGACAGGGCCTCGTCCGGAACGATCGTGGTGGCAGGGATCAGTATTTCGCGCAACTCAAGATGGCTCGTCGGCACTTGCTTTTCTTGGATGAGTTCGTCGAGAATGCGGACGACGCCGGGCCAGTCGATGTCGCGGCCGGTCGGGTCGGCCGTCAACGGTTTGAGCTTGTGGCGAAGATTTTTCAGGAGTTTCGCAACCTCTTTGTCCCCGGACGCCGGCTTGTCGGTTTTCTTGATCGCGTCGGTGATGCGACGGTGCAAATCCGGCCCGCCATCCGGGTCGGCCCGGTCCGAGCTTTTCAAGTAACGGTTGATGTACAACCGCCGGGAGACGCCTTCCTCGCGGATCTGGACGAACAACGCGATCTGGTCGTACTCCTTCCGGTGGTCCCCCGTTTCTTCGGTGGCCGCGAAAAGGACCGCCTGGGCTTCGGCGGCTAAATGCAGCACCTCCGAGTTTCGTTCATACGTGGGGTCTGTCTCCTGTTCCCACCGCGCCAACAGGTCCGCAGCAGCGGCCACAGCCTCGTAGGCACTTGCAAGGTTAACCCAGACGGAACGCGGCAACGGCTTGAGGTCGAACATCCACAGCCGACAGTTTCTGTGCTCGTAGCCGCGCCGTAGCCAATCCGATCGGCTTTCCACTGGAACAATCCGATCGTGTGTGGCCGCTTCCGCGAAGGCACGGGCAATTTCCGCTTTGAGCCGACACCGCGCGGCAATTTCCTCAGTCGTACTCTCCGGTGTAGCCGTTTCGCCTGTTGTCGCTTCGACGGAACCTGGTGCGGGTCCGTCCCATTTCGGGTGAATCGGGATGTGAAAATCGGACGGGATCGACACCGTGGGTGGTCGCGCCGGGTCCGTCACTGTCCTGGGTTGACCGTACAGAGGGGTTTCACCATTCTGAGAAGGCGAGAGGGAAGTGGCGACCAAGTCCGTTGGCGGGGCGGCAACGGGTTCCGCCGTCGTCGCCGCAAACGATTCGGTCCAGGCCGCCACGGCGCGCGCGGCCGTACCGATCTCGTGGCGGAGTTCGGGATGGGCCGCTAAATAGTGGCCCAACCGCTTGAGCAAGGGTTTGAACGCATCGGCGAAATCATCGGCTGGCATTGGCAACTCTCTGCCGGTCTATCCGGAGCACACCGGACCGTGGGACGGCTACTAGCAGCTATTGTGGCCGCGAATTGCCGGTTTGTGTTCATACTTCGTCAAAAAATCCCGAACCTGGGTCGCTACCCGCTCCGCTTGTTCGGTCACGTCGTTCATGGCGACGCCGTGGAAGGCGTTCCCGGTGACGAACAGCCCCGCGTGTTTGTTCACAGCATCTTCGATGCGTTGGACACGGTCCAGGTGGCCGAGGTTGTATTGCGGGATGGCCTTCGGCCAGCGGACCACTTGGGTAAAGACGGGTGCGCCGCGAACGTGCAGGGCCAGTTGCATTTCGGCGTGGCATTTCCGCAGCAAGGTTTCGTCGTCCCAATCGTAAACGTCCGCCCGCTTCACCCCGCCACACAAGACACGCCACAACACGAAGCCGGGCGGGGCACGATCCGGGAAGATCGACGAACACCACTGCACCCCGAGAACGTCCCTCCTCGTGCCTTGTGGGGCGATGTAGCCGAAGCCGTCGAGATCGCCGGGGCAATCCGCTTGCTTGTATCCCAGCGCGACCACGGCGATCTTGTTGTAATCAATCGCGTTCAAGTCTTCGGCGAGTTTCGGGTCGAGGTCGGCGAGGCAAGCGGCTTGTTCGTAGGCGGGGCAGGTCAGCACGACCGCATCGGCGTGGAAGCGGGTTTGCCCGTCGGCATGGATCGTCCAGCCGTCGCCGTTGCGGGATAGCTTCTTGGCCGGAACGCCGAGTGTGATGGATGTCGAGAGACGTTCGCTCATCGTGTCGGTCAGAACCCGTAGCCCGTCGCGGAACGACCACATCTGTTGGGGCGTTGGCTTTTCACCCCGTGCCAGTGCGTCCCGTTTCTTTTGCGTGCCCGATGCCAGAACTCCACGCAACACCCCGCCGTTTTCCACTTCAAATTTGGCCAACCGGGGGAAGGCCGCCCGCACACTGAGACGCTCCGGGTCGGCGGCGTGGATGCCGGTGACGAGCGCGTCCATGAACACTATCGCCGCTTCCTTGCCCATTCGCCGCTTGGCGAACGTGGCCACCGATTCATCCGGCTTGGGATCACTCCGCACACGCCGAAATGGTTCCGCGAGCAGTTCAATCTTGCCACGAAGGGTTAGCAACGGCGTGGTGAGCAGACTGAGCGGGGAGCCGGGCAACTTGTGAATCTGCCCGTTCCAGAAGACGTAGCGGTTCTTCCGCGACCCCTCGGAGGCCCGTATCAACTGGCCCGCCAGTCCCAGATCGCGGCACAGCTTCATGGTCCCTGGCTTGGAGTCGAGAAACCCGTTCGGCCCCATCTCCACGCGGAACCCGTCCCGGTCCAACGTGCCAATGTTCCCACCCGTTTGGGTGTCGTTTTCCAGCACCTGAATCTGCACGCCCGGCACCGCCACCGACAGCCGAAACGCCGTCGCCAACCCGCTCAGGCCCGCACCGATAATCACAACGTTAGGCATGACGAGATTATAGGTACAAACCATGCGGTTGCTGCCAAACGCTCCCATACAATGTAGGAAATTGACGAATCCGGTTTCTCTCCAAGGGTCTTGCAATGACAGAGTATCGGCTGGAATCGGACAGTATGGGCAACATCCGGGTGCCGGCGGATCGGTTTTACGGGGCGCAGACGGCGCGGTCGTTGACGCACTTTGCGATTGGGCATGACACGATGCCACGGTCGTTGATTCGGGCGTTTGGCATCTTGAAGAAAGCGGCTGCTGCGGCGAACCACGAACTCGGGCTGTTCAAGGCGAGGCCGAAGGACAAGCTCGACTTGGCTGCGAAGTTGAAGGCGATTCACGCGGCGGCGGACGAGGTGATAGCGGGGAAGTTGGACGATCACTTTCCGCTCCGCATCTGGCAAACCGGCAGCGGCACGCAGACCAACATGAACGCCAACGAGGTGATCGCCAATCGAGCGATCGCCTTGGCGAACGGCGTTCTCGGGGACAAAGATTGGGTCCACCCCAACGACGACGTGAACATGTCGCAATCGTCGAACGACACGTTCCCGACCGCCATGCACATCGCTGCTGTGGAAGAAATCGTCCACAAGTTGATACCGAGCGTGACCGCGTTGCGGGACGTGTTCGCCGTGAAAGCGAAGGAGTTCGACACGATCGTGAAGATCGGCCGCACGCACCTGATGGACGCGGTGCCGCTGACGCTGGGGCAGGAGTTCAGTGGGTACGTTGCGCAATTGGACATGAGCCTTGCGGCCATTCGGCTAACGATCCCGATGCTCTCCGAACTGGCGCTGGGTGGCACCGCAGTCGGCACAGGGTTGAACGCCCACCCGGAGTTTGCGGTTCGCAGTGCCAAGAAAATCTCCGAACTCACCGGGCTGAGCTTCGTCACGGCGCCGAACAAGTTCCAAGCCTTGGCGGGGCATGAACCGCTCGTGTTTGCCAGCGGCGCGCTCAAGACCCTCGCAACATCACTGATGAAAATTGCGAACGACATCCGCTGGCTGGCGTCCGGTCCGCGTTGTGGGTTGGGCGAACTGACGATCCCGGAGAATGAACCCGGTTCGTCGATCATGCCGGGGAAGGTGAACCCGACGCAGTCCGAAGCGATGACGATGGTGTGCGTGCAAGTCATGGGCAACGACGCCACAATCGGCTTCGCGGCGTCGCAGGGCAACTTTGAACTAAACGTGTTCAAGCCGGTCATCATCCACAACTTCTTGCACAGCGTTCAACTGCTGGCGGATGCGTGCCGGAGTTACCGGGAGCATTGTGCCGCCGACATGCCCGAGACCGATTACGAAAACTTGGTGTATGCGTTCAACTCGGACACCGGGATGCTAGATGTCGATCAATCGAAGATCACCCCGAAAGTCGGCGGTCACGTTCGCCTAGGGATCACCGCAAACAAGACGCAGATTAGCAAGTTCCTGAACGAATCGTTGATGCTGGTGACGGCCCTCAACCGGCACATTGGTTACGACGCGGCGGCGAAGATCGCCAAGACCGCGCACCACAATGGCACGACGTTGCGTGCCGAAGCAATCAAACTCGCCCCGCCGATGCAAGACGGTACTCCGTTGACAGCGGAAAAGTTCGACCAGATCGTTCGCCCGGAGACGATGACCCGCCCGGCAGCGGAGTAAAATGCTAGCCAGGATTAGTTTCGCAGCCTGAATACCCGGCATAACCGGGAAGAATGAATGAGACAGGGAACTCGCGTCGTCAACACCCGCTCTCAATTAGGTTCGAGTTCAGTGCTTTGTAATCTCA
>JANLRE010000737.1:0-4644 GCA_031368205.1 Fimbriiglobus sp.
GGAGTTTGACCATGCGACGATGTTCACGGATGACCGCTGTGGCTTGGCTGCTCCTGTTGCTCGTGTCGTGTAACCTCCACGCCGCCGACACTCCGGTGCCGGCAAGTTCGCTGGTTGTCGTGCAGATTAGTGGCGTGCCGGTGTTGAAGGACCGTGTCACGAAGTTCCTCGACGTTGTGGCGCCGGACGTTGCCAAACTGTTCCCGAAGTGGATTGATGCGGAGTTGAAGGAGCGATTCGCCGACCGTGATCTGTCCGCACTCACGGCGAACGACCGCATCTTTCTCAGCGTGATGAGCTTCGACGGCGTGCTTCAGGGGCAGCCGCCCGTCGTGTTGTTTCTCCCGATTGCGGACTACAAAACGTTCCGGGACAAGGTGTTGACAGCCGACGAGCGGAAGTCTTACGAGAAAGGTAAGGAAGGTTACGATAGCGTCGAAAATGCCTTTCTTGTGGACATGACCAAGCGCGGGTACGTCGCGGTCACGACGAACGAGGAGGCCGCCAAGCAACTCGCCAAACCCTATGAAACCCTTACGGACAAAGTCTTAACCGATGCGTTAAGCCAGCCGTTTTTCAACTCCGATGCCGCCGTGTACGTGAACCTTAAGGCCATCAACGTGGACTACGGCGAGCAATTACAGGGCAATGTCAAGTACCTGAACGCACTGCTGCAAAACGGCAGTCTCGGGTTCATCCCCGGACTCGACAAGCGACAATTGCAAGTCGTCAAAACGGTCCTCGAAGGCATGACGCAAGCGATCGGCGACGGCCAAGGGTTGGTACTGGGCGTGAACGTTCGACCGGAGGGAATCACGGTTTGCGGGGAGACGCTATTCGTTGCAGGGACTGAGACCGCGAAGCAACTCGCCGCCGAAAAGCCGACGAAGCTCGACGAGATTGCCGCATTGCCAAAGGGGAACCTCGTCTACTCCGCATCGCGTTACAGCCCGAACGTTGGCGGGGCGTTCCGGCAACTCACCCGCGAGTTCGCGGCACCTGTAGATGATGACCGCGCGATTGCCTCCATTGCGAAATATGACGAACTATTTGCGAAGGCGGCGGCCCAAGGTTCTGTCAGTGTTGGAAATGGTCCGGACAGTTCGTTGCAGATTGTTACCGCAACCGAAGTGGCGGCGTTAACAGAAACCCACATCAAGATCATCAAGAATCTGCGTGACGGCGGGTGGTATCAAAATATCATCATCAAAGATAAACCAGTTCTCAAAGAGAACGTGCAAGAACACCAAGGTTTCACACTTCACCAAGTTCATGTCACACTCGATTTTGACGCGAGTGTTGGTAGTATCAAGGACGACAATTTGAAGCAAGCGACCCTCGAATCCATGAAACGGCTCGTCAACGAAAAGACGGTCTACTGGTTCGGGCACGACGGCAAACGCTTCGTGCAAGTCGTGGCAAAAGATTGGGAGGCCGCCAAGAAGTTACTGGGTAGCGCATTATCAGATCAAGCGACCGTGGGGACGCAACCCGCATTTCTTGCCACTCGCCAAGCCTTGCCCGCGAACGCCACGCAACTCCTATTCGCGGAAGCCGGGCCGACAATTCTCACGCTCGGAAACTATGCGAAGTCCACAATTGTGACGCTACCGGCGTTTCCGGGAGCCGAAGTGCCGGACTTCAAGTTGCCGAAGGATCCGGTCGTTTCTTACCTGGGATTTGCGGTTGTACTTAAGGCGAACAGTGCGGGATTCTGTGGCTTCATTCCATCGGAAGCGGTTAAACTGGCACGCGAGTCGATTGCCGTCAAAGACGAGAAGAACCCTTAAATTTAGGAAGCTCCGATGCCCCGATTCTCGTATCTCCTGTTGTCATTTGCAGCGTTCGCGTTCATCGGCTGTACCGCCAAGTTGAACGAAGAGAAGTCGTTCAACTTGACGCCAAGTGCGCGGGACAAAATCTACTTGTTCGACGCGCAGTCCGCCGAACAAACCATCAAAGTCAACGTGACATCAAGCGAAGCCGTCGATGTCTTCGTGTTCCTGAAAAAGGAGGCACCTGACCCGGCGGGACTCGATGATGCCGAGTTGAAAAAGAAGGCCCTGGCCTCCAAACTCGGCGTCGTCAACGACACCCTCATCGTGAAGGTGCCTGCGAAACAGGACTATTCGCTGGTCGTATCCCTTAGCACGAAATCGAAGAAAGCGGACGGCAAAGTCAAGTTGACGAACTGATTACGCCTTCACCCACGATGCAAATTTCTTCAGCCCGTCTTGGTAAGCGGCAACCCACTCGGTGCGGGGCTTCACATGTTCGCGGAACTTCACCAGGGTTCGGACCGCGTCCGCGACGGAGAATTCGCCCGGCTTGTTTCGCTCGCGCCGCAGGTGGGTTTCTAACCCTGCCAAAGCCACGACTGCCGCACCGAGGGCGGTTCCTTCAAAGGACACGAGCCGTTCGAGTGGACGGTTCAGCACGCTGGCGAGAATCTCCAGCATCAAGTCGCTCCGCGCGATCCCGCCCGAAACCGTGACGCGGCTAATCTGCTGCCCCGCCGCTTCGTGTTCTTGCACGGCCAATGCGATGAGATACGCCAGGGCTTCAAACGAGGCGCGAAGTCGAACGCCGCCATCGTGCGGTTCACTGGGTATCCATTCAAATCGTGGCGCCGAAATGCCGATCGACGGTTCGGACAGGATGAACGGCAACACGGCGGTTCCGTTTGAACCAGCGGGCACGGCGCGGGCGGCGTTCTCCAGCGTCGGCCAGTCCGGGTTTGCACCGACGACTTTATCCAGGAACTGCGCCCCGTTGCTGTAACACCGCATCCACAAGTACGGTCCCCAGTTCAACCGCATCGCGTCCAACGAACCCGATTGGGGCAACTGCGACGAGGACGAATTCACTACCGCCGAGTTGCCCAGGATGATCGCCACTTGCCCCGCATCCACGGCCCCCCCGCCGACCAGCCCCGCCGCCTGGTCGTCGAGCGTCGGGAACACCAGCGGACGAACCCCGTCCGGCAAACCCGCATCGAACGCGACCGATTCACTCAGCCGACCGATCGGCGTGTTCATGTCGATCAGTTCCGCCAATTGCTTACGTGCTAACTTTCGATAGATGGGATTGCAGATCGCTCCCAACATTTCGTCGGACCATTTCATCGTGCGCAGATCGAGCATCCCCGTTGATGCCGCTGACGAAACGCTGATGCAATCGAACCGCCCCGTGAGATAGCCCGCCGCCAAGGGTCCATGCGGTTGCATCCATCGGGTCCGCTGCCACTCTTCGGAGGAGAGTTTATGTTCGTCCTTCACCAGATGGCTCAATGAATACCGCACGGCCCACGGGCCACCGATCAGTTCGCGGACTTTTTTCGGACCGCCCAATCGGGCTTCGCCTTCGGCGTGGTACTGGGCCAAGGTTTGATCGTTCCAACAAATGGCACGGCGAATTTGGTTGCCTTGTGCGTCGATTCGCCCCGCCGTGTGGTGCGTTGCAGAGATGCCGCCCGCGACCCAATCGCGTTCCCGACCGAGTTCACGAAGCTTCGCAACCAGCCCCCGTGTTGTCGCACGCGCTTGGCCTTCGAGCTGCATCAAATTCAATTCAGACACGCCGCCTACGGTCCATAAATCCGTGGGGAAGCGGGTCTCCGCCACGACATCCCCTGATAAATCGAATGCCAAGCACTTCACGGCGCCGGTGCTAAAGTCCCAACCCGCAATCAGGGCGTTCTCGGGGACACACTGCAATGTTTCAGCCATGATCGAACTCCGGGAGGGTGCGGTTCAACGGTGTGAGTTTTCGCCATATTGGGACGTGCCGGCAAGTGGCAAACGCGCGACGCGGTCAACTGGGTACAATGACACAGTTGACCCAACCCCAACCCGGAGTGACGCGAATGCGCTCGCCTTACCTTGTATTCGTGTTCACACTTTTAGCCGTGCTACCTGTGCCTTCGTTCGTGCTGGCCCAAGAAGCAACGGGCGGGGCGAAGGTTTATAAGCAGTCGATTCACTCGGTGGTGTGGATTCATTCCACCCGCCCGAATGGGTTGGCGACCGGCAGTGGTTCCCTGATTGACGCCGAACGGCGGCTGGTGCTGACGAATTTTCACGTCGTGGAAGAGAACGCCAAGGTGACGATCTTTTTCCCGGCGTTCCGGGAAGGGCAACCGATTCCGGAGAAGCAATACTACGCCGATCGTGTCAAGCGTCTCGGCGTGCAGGGCAAGGTGGTCGCGCTGGATCGCAGTGCGGACTTGGCCATTATTCAACTGGAGAATTTGCCGGAGGGTGCCAAGACATTGTCATTGGCGACAACGAGTCCGGACCCCGGTGAGATGGTTCATTCCATCGGCAACGCGGGGAAATCCGGTGCGCTGTGGGGCTATGTGAAAGGCACCGTGCGGCAGGTGTATCGCAAGAAGTGGAAGGCGGCGCTGGATAAGAATCACACGGTGAGCTTTGAAGCGAAAGTCATCGAGACCGATTCGCCCACCAACCCCGGCGACAGTGGCGGGCCGTTGTTAAACGACAAAGGCGAACTCGTCGGTGTCACGCAAGGTGGTGCGGTGAACGCGCAGTTGGTGAGCTTCTTCGTGGACCTCTCGGAAGTGAAACAGTTGCTCGCCACGCGCGACGTGAAAGCCATTAAGGGTAGCACGATCACAGCCAAGCC
>JANLRE010000744.1:0-15311 GCA_031368205.1 Fimbriiglobus sp.
CGTGCTGGACATTTGGTCGCACTACTTCGAGTTCATCCCCGAAGCGGAGTTTGAATCCACGAACCCCACGGTGTTGGGTGCCCACGAGTTGACGGACGGCCAAGCCTATTACATCGTGCCGACGACCGCGTCCGGGTTGTACCGCTACCAGATTTCCGACCTCGTGCGGGTGCGTGGCTTCATCGGTCGCACACCAATGGTGGAGTTTCTCGGGAAGGGCCATCGCTTCGCCAACTTGACGGGTGAGAAGCTCTCCGAACACCACGTTACGCAAGCCATGAACATCACGCTGCGGCACACCGGCTTTGCCATCAGCACGTATACCCTGTCCCCCGTGTGGCACGACCTGCAACCCTACTACGGCCTGTTCGTCGAAGAATCTGAAGCCCGCGACGAGGCCGCCGTGAAGCGCTTCTTGCACGCCTACGACTTGGCACTCGGCGAACTCAACATCGAGTACGCCGCGAAGAGAAGCTCCGGTCGCCTTGGCGCCGTGCGCGCCTGCGTCATCCCGAACGGAACCTGGGCAACGTGGGACCGCGAGCGAATCAGTAAAACCGGCGGTTCCCCGGAGCAATACAAACACCCCTGCCTGATCGGCGACACGTCGTTTGCAACGACGATGCCCATCCAGCGCGAGATTAACCACGAATAGCACGAATCAAACGAATCAGACGAATGAAAGCAGTCAGTTCTTGGCTTGGCGGCCCTGACGGGGCCGAGGGTTGTAGCCACGGGTGGAGCGAAGCGGAACCCGTGGAACCTGTCCCTCCAGGACAAAATGCCAGTTTGCAGTTTGGTATGATGCGTACTCGACGCGAATTCGTGTTTCTGTGGTGAGGGTTCCCCGTGTCCATTCGCTTACTCATCTTCATTTTGCTGGTCGGCTCCGGTTGTAGCGCATCCCCAGAACCTGCTGCGTTGCCGGATGCGGCGGATCGGGTTAACGCCGCGCGTGAGGGCAGCGATTGGCCGAAGTTTCTCGGGCCGAACGGGGATAGCAGTTCGCCCGAAACCGGCATCCTGACGGCGTGGCCGAAGGACGGGTTAAAGAAATTGTGGGGTTGCCCGTTGGGAACGGGGTATGCGCCGCCCAGCATCGTTGGCGGGCGGCTGTTTCACTTTGATCGCGTGGAGAACAATGCTCGGCTGAGTTGCCGCAACGCGGAGACCGGCGAGTTGATTTGGAAGTTCGAGTACCCGACGGACTACGAAGACCTCTACGGCTATGACCCCGGACCGCGTGCCTGCCCGGTTGTGGACGGCGACCGTGTGTATATTTACGGCGTCGAAGGCACGGTGCATTGCGTGTCCGTGGCGGACGGGAAAGAGGTTTGGAAGTTCGACACGAAAGCGCAGTATCGCTTCCATCAAAACTTCTTCGGCGTCGGCAGTGTGCCCCTGGTCGATGGCGACTTGCTCATCGTGGCCGTGGGCGGTAGCCCGAGAGGACAACGCCCCGTCGATCTTCGGCAAGCGGTCGGCAACGGCAGTGGAATCGTGGCCTTCAACAAGAAAACGGGTGCGGTGAAATACGCCGTCAGTGATGAACTCGCCAGCTACAGTAGCCCGATCCTGGCAAAGTTCGGCGAACAAAAAACCGCCTTGTACTTCGGTCGCAACGGGCTACTGGGGTTCGATCCGCAAGCGGGCAAGGAGGTCTTCCAATTTAAGTGGCGTGCCAAGACGCTCGAAAGCGTCAACGCCGCGAACCCGGTGGTCATCGGCGACAAAATCTTCCTGAGCGAGTGCTACGAAAATGGGTCCGTGCTGCTGAAGGTGACGAACGGCAAAGTCGCACCCGTCTGGAGCGACGCTGACAAGGATCGCAGCGAAAAAGCGTTGCTGTCGCACTGGTGTACGCCGATTCACGACGCGGGGTATCTCTACGGGTGCAGTGGCCGCAACGCGAACGACGCGGATTTGCGCTGCATCGAACTGGCCACCGGCGACGTGAAGTGGGTCGAGCGGCGCACGACCCGGTGTACGCTGCTCAAAGTCGATGGCCACATCGTGTGCCTCGGCGAGCAAGGCGAATTGCGACTCCTCAAACCGAACCCCGCCAAGTACGACGAGGTCGCCAAGTGGGAAGTCCCCGGACTCAGCTACCCGAGTTGGGCACCCCCAGTCCTGAGCCACGGCTTGCTCTATTTACGCGGCAAGGATGACACCAACCGCGACGGGCATCGGCTGATTTGCTTCGAGTTGATTCCGAAGTAGCGCACGCGGCTCGCGTGTGCTTGAGTTGGTAAGCACGCGGGCCGCGTGCTCTACGGTGTGACGTTACGAAAAGCTTTCGTCGCTGAAGACGCGGTCGAAGTCGGCGACGCCGACGCGGAGGCAGAGTTGCTTGAACTCGTCGTCGTGGTCGTCGGTGCTGTGGTGGAGGTGTTCGGCTTCGGCGATGAGTTTGAGGGAACTGCGACGGCGGATGCCGTTGGCGCGCAGGACTCGTTGAAACGGTCGGAGGTCGGGGGCGTAGATCGTGAACAGTTTGTGTTCGTCGAACTGCACTTCCATCGGGCGGCGCGAACTTAGCACCGCCACGCCGGTGCAGCCGTCGTTCAGAAGCAAGTCTTCAAAGTCGCAGAAGTAACTGGCCAGAACCGGGGTGTCAATGTGATTGCGGCGGAAGTCGCTGTGTTGGTCAGCCGATTTGCCGTGGCTACTTTCCAGCACAGCGTGAACCGTCTCGCCGAGTGGTTCGAGTAAGCTTAGGAAGGTGTCGAACAGCCGTTCCGCCGAGACGGACGCAACCAGCATCGGCAAGCGGAGTTGGTTGGCCCGGTCGCGGAAAATCTCAATCCGGTAGCCTTCGCGGGGTCGGATCGGCACGTCCAGCGCGGGGCGGATCGCATCCGTGAGGATGAAATCGCCATACTGCTTGACGTTCAAGTGGGCGGTCAATGGATCGGCGGTCACTGTGCAACCTCGCATTAGGGATCGTGACGATCCCACGGAGTCGGAGTGTTCGCCAGGTGCGTTGCGTCGCTTTGATGACAATTCGGAGACACCCAGGACTAAGTTAATTTACCCGCCAACTGCTTGCGGGGCGCTTGCGGCCTCACTATTATACCCGCGCAATAACCCAGATCGCGTTCAATTTGACGATTCTAGCACGCGAATCAATTGAAACGGAAACCTGGGTGGAATAGATAAAGACTAGAGTTGTCAATCTGACGGCCATCGCCGCACCGTCCACGCCCCGAAAAATAGCTCACTATAGACGCCGACAACCCGTTGAACCGATAGCAAACGGTATTCCGTAGCGAAAATCAGGGGTGGGACATGCGACTAATCGCGTTGCGGCTACTAACAATCGGTCTTGGGTTCGCCAGTGCTGACGTTGTGACGGCCCAACCCCCGTCGTCACCCAACGTCATTGTGATACGCCCCAAATCTCTCTCGGGTTCAACCCCCGGTTCAACCCCCGTTGCTGTCGCTTCGACTTCGATCGTGATTTATCCGGACAAGCCCGGCTTCATCACGGTTCGTCCCAAAGTGCTTGGCAGCAATTTTGCCAGCATTCCGACCACGGGAATGAACCCGAAACTCGTGGGCGCGAAACCCGAATTGCCGACCGGGACGGGAATCCCCAGTCCGCAACCAATTGCGGTCACACCTAAACAACCCGCTCCCACCGACAAAGAAGAAGGCAAAATTCTGCTCGAAACTTGGGACGTGATGTTCCTACGTGGGATGAAGGCGGGCCACTACCATGTCGTAGCGCGGGAGTACGAACGGGACGGCAAGAAGTTTATCTATGCCACCAAGACGCAAAAAATGACCGTGGCCCGCTTCGGTCAGCCGTCCGAAATCTGGGCCGAAGATTCTACGATGGAAACGCCGGACGGGGCGGTCCTGGTCACGCGGATGCGCCAGGGCATTGGCCGCGATCAACAGTTGTCGCTGTCCGGGCAGGTGGCCGGCAACACGCTGTCCGTCAAGATTGAAGGCGCCGGCGGCGGGACGAAAGACGTGCCATTCCCCGATGGTGTCATTGGCGTGGCACGGGAAGCAAGCATTTTGAAAGATCGCAAGCCAAAGCCGGGCGAAAGTTTCGACTACCTCTGGTACGAAGGGCGGCTGAACCGCGTCGTGAAATTCACCGCCACGGCGAAGGACTTTGAAGAACTCGCCATCTACGACGGCCAAGCGCCGCGCAAGGTACTGCGGGTGATCCTGAGCATGGAAGCCATCGGCACATTCCGGCTACCTGCGGCGACCGTCTTCTGTGACGCGACCACTTACGAACCGCTGCGGATGGACACGGACGTGCCGTCGCTCGGCGGCAAAGTCACGGTGTTACGCACCACGAAGGAATACGCGCTGCGTCCATCGACTAAGCTGCCGGAGTTGAACGAAGTCCAGTCGATTGTTCTTGATAAAGCCATCTCGAACGTTCACGACCAGAACGCGATTGTTTACCGAGTCAAGTTGACCGGCGAAATCGACGCCGCGAAAGCGTTCGCCCAAGACGATCGCCAAACCGTGAAGAACTTGGACGAGGCAACGAAGACGTTTGAATTGCATGTCAAAGCGATCCGTGGGCCGATTGACGGCCCCGTCCCCGCCGCGAACCCCGGCGCGGAGTTCCTTTCCGATTGCTTCTTCATCGACTGGGACAACGACGCCACCAAGCAGCGCGCCAAGCAAGCAATTGCGAACCTGCCTGCCACTGCAACCGCGTGGCAGAAGGCGTGTGCGGTGGAAAAGTGGGTGAACCAAAACATGCGCGCCACCGAGTTTTCGCAAGCGATGGCAACGTGCAGCAACGTGGCGAAAAACCTCAGCGGCGATTGCACCGAGTACGCCATGTTGGGTGCCGGGATGTGCCGCGCCGTCGGCATTCCGTCCCGCACCGCCATCGGGTTGGTCTACGCCCCCGGCGCCGGTGGCAAGCCGACGTTGGCGTACCACATGTGGTTTGAAGTGTCGATCAACGGTCGCTGGCTAGCGCTCGATGCGACACTGGGCCGTGGGTCCATCGGCGCCGGGCACATCAAAATCACCGACGCCTCGTGGCACGAGGAAAAATCGTTCGCGCCGCTGTTGCCCGTGATGAGCGTGTTGGGCGCGTCACCGCAGGTAAAAGTGGTCAGTGGACAGTGAGCAGTGGATCGATCGAATGAGACAGTGTGTGGCAGGGAGCCAAAGCCCATGAACGATCGTTCATGGGCTTTTTGTGTCGTTCATGGGCTTTTTGTATTCCCTATCCACTGTCCACTACCCACTACCCACTGTTTGACCGATCTTCACGAATTTTCAGAGTTCGGTAGCATCCGACCTATTGTGCGTCTATACTCCGACAGTGTAACAATTTCCTGTCTTTCGTGCGGTGAGTTCCGTCGTGAGTTGGGGATGACCTTCGGCTCGGGTTCGATGCAGCAACGCCGCGTGTTCGGAACAGATGGGTTGACGAGGGCACTGTCGATGACGATAGTGCGAACTAGGGTGCCGGAATGAGCGAGCGACATTCCCCCGTGGGGTCTGTCGGTACAGCCCTCCACGTCACAAATCGTACAATGAACTGGGACCAGTTTTTCCCGTCGTTGCCCTTGGCCTTACATGCTCCTCTTTCCCATCGTGCCGAACTGAACGGGTCTTCTTCCACTAATCCCGGTGTGCCACCAATCGTTTCGACTTTGGACGAATTGTTGAGCCGCGATCGAACCGATTGGCCGGCTTTTACGCACACGAAAATCACGGACTCGCAACGCCCCCCTGCCGAACTCCACGCGATTTCCGCAGCGCTCGCTTGCCCCGATCTCTTTTTAATTGATGTCCCCACTGGGAACGATCAACTGGTTCTGGCGTGTGAGTTGGCACGGGAAGCGGAGCGGCAAGGGCAGCGCGTCCTGGTGCTGACCGCCGAGCCGATTGACGCGGACAAGCTCATCACCCGGTTGCGCGAGTATGCTTCCGGGACGTTGCTTCGGGCGTTGGGTGCCGGAGAGGTGGCGAATCAAATCCCCGCGAAATCCGTCGAGCGGACGGCCAAAGCGGTTGGTGACGGTGCGGTGAATCAGGCCAAGGCAAAACTGCAACAGACAACACGCGAACTCGAAGCCCACATCGCTGCTTTGCAAACCATTTCAAACGAACTCGAACCGACGCGAGTGGCGGCGGAACGGTTGGAACAGTTTGCACGGGATGAAGCACGCCTTCAACTAGAACAGGGTCGGCTACTGAATCCTACCGGATGTGATGACGGCACACCGCTGCCCACGCACTTCACCGAACTCGAAGCCGAGCGGAGCCGGAAGTTCACCAAGCTGGTAGACGAGCGACACCAAGCGACGGCAAAGCTGACCGCAAAACAATTCGCCGCCACGGCGTTGAACGAACAACTCACGATGCTGCAGCAACAAGCGGACGCCAAGAAGTCCGGCGGGTTGTTGTCGGCCATCAAGTCACTTTTCACCGCGAACGATTCGCCCGGCCCACTCCCCGCACTGGAATTGCAGGTCAATACCCATGCCGAATCGGTGCAGGAACTCGAAACCGAAGTCGCACGCCTGACTGCGGAACATCGTGAATTACTGGCCGCAAATACGGCGGCACGGGAGCAAATCCTTGCCGAGGAGTTCACCCGGCGAACGACCCGTGTGAACCAGCAACTCGCGGAAATTCATCGGGAACGAGCCGAGGCACAGATGGCGTTCGATCGCGGTGTCGCACTCCTGAAAGCGGCGGGTTTCACCGGCAACGAAATTCCGCACTTGGCGACCCTGACAGAGCAACTTCATCAGGCCGAAGAAGACCTGCAGCAAGCTCACACGGTGCGCACGAATTTAGAAACCAATGCGACGATGATTGCCAAAGATCTTGTTGCCGCGTGCAAAATCGTCACGGGTCCGCTGAGCGGTCTCGGCGTGGATGTGACGCTGCGGTCCCCCGAATCGCGGTTCGATCGCGTCATCGTGACGGACGGTGAACTCATGACCGAACAGCAAGTGAATACAGTCCTGAAGTATTCGCACCAGTGGGTCTTCATCGGCGACGAATCCAGCGCAAATCCCGCTCCGAACGGCAACCAACGTAACGGCCACGGTGCAAGCCCACGCCCGACGGCGTTTCGGCGGATGTGGCAGAAGTATCATCACCCGACCTGGGTGAAAGACCCGCGCCAGCTTGCGGTGAAGTTGGTCGCGGTGCCACACTCGCAGCGGAACAAGCTTCGGTGCGAACCGGTCGTCGATCAGCCGGACATCGAAGTCCGGTTCCTGGCGGATGTCAACGGATCGACACTGGCGGAAGTGGCGTTCCCGGCCAACACGCGGATCGGACACGCGAAGACGTTTCTGGCGGGCGAACTCGGGGAAGTCCGCTTGACGCCGTGCAGTTGCGTCGTGTGGCACGAAACGGACGGGTGCGTGGTGGCCAGTTGGCCCAGCGTGGAAACACTCACCCACCACGCCGACAGCGACTGGGCCGAACTCGGCGACGGCATCCGCGAACAGGTCGTCGCCACGGAGACCGGGTGTTGGACGGCGTCCCTATCATTCAACGTCACCGCGGGTTGGACCGCGGAATCGGCCCGGACTTGGCTTCAAGACCACGCCCGCGCACCCCGCACCGCGACTCTGCCGCGTCAACAGCCCGTCACGGAGACTTCGACGACGCGGAAGGTCGCCGGCGTGGCCCGGTAACTTGCGAGTGCGATTATGTCCTACCGGGCTTTCAAGCGGCTACTCGGCGAGACCAGTTTGGAGCGCAAGTGTCGGTGGTTGATCGGCACCGGCGTCCTGGTGCTCATGTTCGCCAGCTTTTATTTTTACGCCCGCCAAACCGAAGTCATCGCCTACGACCAACTCACCCACACCGGGCGGGCGCTCGTCTCCCCGATCGTGGCGCGGATCCATGTGCGGGGGGAACTGCGGCAGGCGATGGATGATTTCCAGAGCATCACGGAAGAAAAGTGGCCCGCGAATTTGAAGGGCTACAAGTATCAGCTCATTAAACCGAACACGACCAAGCCCGAAAACCAACCCTCCGCCGAAGACCTGGCGATACTCGCGGAGTTGAAAGCCGACCTTGGCGTTCAGGAAAAAACGCGGTCCATCGACGCCGAACACGCCTACATTTATTTCGGTGCGGTGCGCGCCATGCAATCGTGCGTGGGCTGTCACCGCGACGCCCAGAAGATGGCACAAATTCTCGAATCCCCGGTGTCGGAAGTCATCAACTCCGGTCTGGCCGATCCCAATTTGCAATCCGGCGACTTGATGGCCGTGGTCAGCGTGCGGCTTTCGACGGACATGATTGATTCCGGACTGCACATGAACCGCGCGATCCTGATTGCGTTTGCGGTGGGGACAACCTTCTTCATCCTGATCGGCAGTTACGCGGTCATTCGCTATGTGATCGTCAAGCCGGTCAAGCACCTCAAGAGCGTCGCCGATGCCATCGCGGCGGGACAACTGAATGTCCGCAGCGAAATCCAAACTGCCGACGAATTTGAAGACCTGTCGGATGCGTTCAACCGGATGTTGCGCAACCTGACCAACATGCAGGACCGCAACAAGAACCTCATTTCGGACCTCGATCGCAAGGTGGACGAACTGGCAACCCTCAACATGGCGCTGTTTGAATCCAACCGCCTCAAGGGGGATTTCCTTTCTACGATGAGCCATGAGTTGCGGACGCCGCTCAACAGCATCATCGGGTTCAGCGAAGTGCTGTTGAACGCGGACAACCTGACCCCGAAGCAACAACGGTGGTCGAGCAACATCATGACGAGTGGCCAGCAACTACTCGCGCTCATCAACGACATACTCGAGCTAGCGAAGATGGAAGCGGGTAAGCTCCGCTTGCACGTGGTCCCGATCTGCGTAGCCGATTTGTGTGAACAAACCATCGCCCTGTTCCGCCCGGTTGCGGAGAGCAAGAACGTCGATCTTCGCGTGCAGATCGACCCCGACACGCCCGAGGTTCGACAAGATGCCGGGAAGCTGGGACAGATCATCCGCAACCTCATCTCGAACGCGATCAAGTTCACTCCCGAAGGCGGGCGCGTGACATTGAAAGCGACGTTCCAAGGGGACCGACTGCAATTGATTGTGGTGGACACCGGCGTCGGGATCGCTCCTGAGGAACAGGAACTGATCTTCGACAAGTTCCGCCAAGCCTCCAACCCGTTGACGCGGGAGCAAGGCGGCACCGGGTTGGGGCTGTCGATCGTCCGGGAATTGGCGAAGTTGCTCGGCGGAGATGTGACGTTGCAAAGCGACCTTGGCCGCGGCAGCACCTTCACAGTCCGCGTCCCCGCAAGGCTGAAAGAGGTTCCGGTGTTCGCCTTCGATCCGCCGGAAGAACCTCCTGCCTTATCTCGCACGATGCCAGCAATCGTGGCGTCGCCCGCCTCCGTCGTCAGCCAGTGATGGGAATTCAGTTCACGATAACATAGTATGACAAGCTCCGTGTTCTCTGGCTTGAGGAGTTGTACCGTGCGGTCACTACTTTCGATGTTCGTCGTCTCGTGTCTCACGTTGAATGCCCCCGCTGCGGATCTCACCGCCGGGGCGACAATCGTGAACATCACCCCGCCACCCGGCACGCCGATGGCCGGGTACTACTCCGCACGAGGCGCCGAGGGCACCCACGACCCCCTCAATGCCAAGGCCATCGTGTTAGAAAAGGACGGCGTCAAAGTGGCGATGGTCGCGCTCGACTTGATCGGCACCACGTTCGGGATGGTCCAAGAAAGTCGCAAGTTGATTGCGGAGCAAACTAAAATCCCCGCCACGCATGTGATGATCTCCGCCACCCATTCCCACACCGGACCAGTATTACGGGACGGCCGTCCCCGCAGTGAAGCTCTTGGCGGGAGTAGCAAACTGGCCGAAGAATTCATGCTGCAACTGCCGAAGCACATCGCCGAGGCCGTTCTGAAAGCCGACCAGAACCGCAAACCGGCGAAGATTTCCCAGGGGATCGGGCGGGAAGACAACCTCGCGTTTTGTCGGCGGTTTCACATGAAAGACGGCAGCGTCGGCTGGAACGCGGGCAAGAAGAACCCGAACATCGTCCGCCCCACGGCCCCGACCGATCCCGCCGTGCCGGTCATCTCCATCGAGACACTCGACGGCAAACCGATCGCCACCTATGTGAACTTCGCCATGCACCTGGACACCGTCGGCGGGTTACACTACTCCGCCGATTACCCCTACACCATCGCCAAGAACCTCGCGGCGGTGAAGGGAGACGAGATGGTGACGATGTTCACCCTCGGGTGTTGCGGGGACATTAACCACATCAACGTGGACAGTGCGGCGCCGCAAAAAGGCCACGGCGAAGCAGCACGCATCGGCACACGCCTTGCGGCAGAAGTGTTGCGAACCTATGAGAAATTGCAACCCATCACCGATGGTCCGATCCGTGTCACCCGAGAGATGCTTGACCTGGACCTCGCACCTGTGACACCTGCGGAAGCGGAGACGGCCAAGCAGGTCATCGCCAAAGTGCAAAGCGGTGCGAAGCCGGTGCCCGCGTTTTTGAGCCAAGTGCAAGCCTACAAAGCCGTCGACGTATCCGATCGCTTGGGCAAGCCGCTCCAGGTCGAAGTCCAGGTCATCAGCATTGGCAGTGACGTGGCGTTCGTGAGTCTACCTGGCGAGATTTTTGTTGAACTGGGCCTCAGCATCAAAGCCGGTTCGCCGTTCAAGAACACCGTCATCGCGGAACTGGCCAATGGCAGCATCGGGTACATTCCCACCCGTGTCGCCTACGGCCACGGGAACTACGAGGTCATTAGCGCCCGGTGTGCCGTGGGTAGTGGGGAGCGACTCGTCGATTCCGCCGTGAAGCAACTCCGCGAACAGTTTAAGAAGTGAACCTCGCCCGGATCAAAACGTCATCTCCGATCGTCTCGATAACGACCTGCCCGAACTGGATTGCCTCGGTCATCTTCGCCAAACCTCGCCCCCCGATGGGCGAGGGCGCTGATGTGCCCCCGACGAGTTTTGGTGCGACGAACGCCCAAACCTCGTCAATCTCGCCCGCGTCTAGAAATGCTCCCAAGACTCCGGCGCCACCTTCGACCATCACGTTGGTCATTCGGCGGCGTCCGAGTTCTTTCAAGATTTGATCGACTGACAACACGTTGTCACAAGCTGGCAACCCAACCACCTCCGCACCATCATCGGCCCACCCGCGAAGCTTCGGCACGTTGGCTTCACTCGTGAAGATCAGCACCGGAATTTCTCGGGCGGTGGCTCGCAACTGACAGACCTCCGGCAAGTCTGCGGTGCTAGAAATCACAACCCTCGTTGCCGCGCGAAGACTGCTAGGCCGGGCGGTCAACAGCGGATCGTCGGCAACGACAGTCCCACGCCCCACGATGATGGCATCGACGCGGCCACGCAGTTCGTGGACCCTGGCGCGACTCGCTTCACTACTGATCCATTTGGAATCACCCGTGTGGGTACTGATCTTGCCATCCAGGGTCATTGCCCATTTCGCAACAACCCACGGCTTGCCGGTACGAAGCAATTTCAGGTACGGGGCGTTCAGTTTCCTGGCGTCCGATTCACAGACGCCAACCGCTACCTCAAGTCCTGCTTCTCGCAAGATCGCCAACCCTCCACCGGCCACTTGCGGGAAAGGGTCAGCCATCGCCACCACCACCCGCCGCACGCCCGATTTCAACACGGCGTCCGTGCAAGGGGGCGTCTTGCCAAAGTGGCAACACGGCTCCAGGGTCACGTACAACGTCCCGCCTTGTGCTTGTGTTCCAGCCAGTTCCAAGGCATGAACTTCGGCGTGTGGCCCGCCATACTTTTGGTGCCAGCCTTCCCCAACGAGCCGGTTGTCGGCGGCCAATACCACCGCCCCGACCATCGGGTTCGGCTCCACGGCACCTTGGCCTTTCCCGGCCAAGCGCAAGGCGTGCTGCATCCAGAGTTCATCTTCAGCCAGATTCGTACTCACAACAATTCCTGGGGTGCCACGAAAGATTTTAGGATTACGAGCGAACCTTCTTTTAGACCGAGTCTCTCTAACAGTGTACACCACGCAACGAGAGATCACCGCACCACCAACCCAGTTGTGAACCGACCATGCGACTTCTTACTGCCAGTTATAACCGCCGCGAACGTGAGGCGAACTGTTGACCCTGAACCACGTGTGACACTCACACACGCCGGCCAGGGGACCACCAACCCCGGCCGGCGTGCCGTTGTTTAGGGGGCGTGGTGCGACCAGACAACGCCCGTTGTGTCTACGAGTTAGGACGCCAGCTTTTCACGCTGGAGGAAGGGGTGCGACTCCCCTACGGGCGACTTGAGGAGTTGATGCTGCGCCCAAGATGTAATGGTTGCCTACCACTTTGCCACGGTGGTTGAGAGGGTTCGATTCCCTCTGGACGCTTTTGAAAATGAAACTGTCCTCATGGAGCAGTCCGGAGTGCTCGCCACCTTGTCACGGTGGAGGTCGCGGGTTCAAATCCCGCTGGGGACGATCGGTGACGTAGCCCAATTGGTAGTAGGCGGCGGTCTTAGAAGCCGCTCAGTGTGGGTTCGACTCCCACCGTCACCACTGGTCATTGCAGACGGGCCGGCGCCCGCCTGGGTCTCATAAGCCTGGATGCTGGGTTCAACTCCCAGGTCTGCAATTGAATAGTAGGGATAGGAGTGAGGGATCGGGGTGAGATAGGAGATGGTACCGCGACCGAGTAGGCCAATTGGTAGAGCCGCCAGGTTGAGAGCCTGGGTTGTGTGGGTTCGACTCCCACCTTGGTCATTGTCGAAATTGGGTCCGTCGTCCAACAGGGAGACATCGGTTTTGCATACCGAAGATCAGGGTGCAAGTCCCTGCGGAATCCACTTTGTGAGGGGCGAGGGATAGGGAATAGGGGTGAGGGATAGGGGCGAGAGGTGAGATACAATACGGAAGATAGCCGGATACGGTTGGCCGGGCCACTTTGCTAAAGTGGTTTGCCGAAACACGGCAATGTGGGTTCGACTCCCTCGTCTTCCGCTGATACACCTGCCCTGGTGGTGAAACGGATAATCACGCCGTGCTACGAACGCGGTGTTCCAGGTTCAAATCCTGGCCGGGGTACTACTTCTGCGGCAGCCGACCTACGTGTCTCCGTCTCCGGGTCGTGGCCACTTGTTCGCACTGGGGGTGTTGGGAGGAATGACGTGCTTGTAAAAGTAGGCTTCGACGGGATCCGGGTAATCGAGGACTTCGATTGGTTCGCGGTTAAACCAAGTTGGCACTTCTTCAAATTCATCAAGCTTAGCTAACGCAGATCCTGACACTTCCCACAGTTCACCTCGCACGCTCAGACCTTGTGCGAGATCAATCACCAGCGCAGGGTGGGCGCCGAGATCGTAGATTCGGTACTTCGGTGCCGTCACGGCGTCACAGAGATACTGCTGGCCGCACATCAGCCCGACGTTCTTGCCGCCTCGTTTCAGGGTGCCGTAGACAAAGAGGATGGCTGGTTTCATCACTTCCCTGCGGGTTGTAACTGGTAATACTGCACCCAGAGACTCGGTTGACCGGGCAACGTGACACCGGGGATGGGCAGGTCGATTTTAGGGTCTCGGGCCAAGGCAATAATCAGCTTGGGGTACTCGGGCCATTTGCCTTCGGCCTTCTTCAAACTTTCGATTTGATTACTGTCAAGTTGAGGGAAGAGGGAGTCTTTCAGGAACGTGTTCACTGATTCCGCGAACTCGCCTGAACGGCACGGACCGAACGAGACGGGAACGGGGATGCTCGCTTTCTTGGCATCCTCCGCAAGTTCCAACGCGAACTCGGGCCACTTGCCACGGGTGGAGAGACGCTTGTTGAGAATTCCCTTGAGGTTCGCCTCTCGTCGAAACGACTGAGGCAACGATACCGGATCGACGAGGGGCTTACCAGTACCCGGTTCGGGCAAGTAAGGGTGTCGCTCCGCGAGTTGATACAGCAGGAGTCCGTACAGCGACCAATCGCCCTCTTTCTTGGCAGCCTCTTGGCGCATTCTCAGGTCGCTGAACTCTTCGCGTGACAAACGCATCGCATCGCTCTTGGGTTCAAACTTGGTGGTCAGGTCGGCTTTGAAAACGGTCTTGATGTAGTCATCGACTTGCTTGGTCAGCACCGGATCGGAGAACGGCCACGGGTTCTTGCGGTCGGGTCCGTGGTGTAACTCCCACTGCCGTCGGGCCAAGCTCCATTGATCGCGCCGGGCGGATTCTGTTTTCTTTTGTGTCTCGATAAACTGGCTTCGCTCCTCTAAAGTCGCGGCGGTGGCCAGCTTCTTTTGGACTGCCTGTGTGTGCGATTCCCGCCATTGCTTGTTGCGGAGCAACCGTACTTTTTCGAGACGAGCATCACTACTTGCTGCCACCAGAACATCTTTACGGTCCGGGTCCGGCAAACGATCTAGCCACACCGCATAGCTTTCCAATACTTGGCCCAACTGGTCGCGCTCGGAGGTCGGAAGGTTTTGGAACTGTTGGTCCAACTCGCGTAGTTGTTGTTGCCGAGTGTTCGGGAATTTCTTGAACAAGTCGCTGAGTTGTTTTTCGGTGCTAGTGGAAACGAGTTCCTTTTTGTCCAGATTCTCGATAGGTTGTTTCACGACCGGATCGGGTGCAAAGAGGTCGGGTTCGTTCAGCCTTTTCAAATAATCCAGATCATCCACACCCAGGTAGAGCGGCAACGAGCGGATCATGTGATTGTCACTTAACAGCATCTCCGTGTCACGAACTGGACCATCAACATAAGGCTGAAGTGCGAGGTGCGCGAGGTACCCACCCAGCGCCGCGACAATTGCGGCGGCTAGCCAGACGATGCCGCCCAACCATCCGAACCGTGAGGTTGCGCCAAGTGCGGGGTGACTGATTGTTAGAGCGGAGCTACTGAGGGATGGCGTTACGCCCGCAGCCGGCAAGGACTGACCGGAAATAACCGGCTGGAGCTTCGTCAGGGTGCGGGTCGTGAAATCGACCGACGGTTCCGGCTTCGGCAAGAAGTCCAGCAAGTCGAACGTCTTCTTCAGCGCCGTCGCCTTCGATCGGGCCACCGGGTCGAGCGCCAGTTTCGCCTCGACCGCCTGCGCGTCCGGAGCCGCGAGTTCGCCATCGAGGTACGCGATCAACTCGGCGTCGTCTAGTGGTTTGGGTTCATCACTCATCGCGGCGCCTCTCAGGAGCTAACCAGATTCATTCACCACGAATAGCACGAATCAGACGAATCAGAAGTCAACATCGAATCTCATTCGTGCTATTCGTGTGATTCGTGGTTCCATCACTCTTCCATGTCATCATCAGTCACATCACTGGCTGGTGGCGGGGGTACGCCGTCCATGTAGA
>JANLRE010000745.1:0-9778 GCA_031368205.1 Fimbriiglobus sp.
CAGGAGTAGCCTCGTCAATCGTTCCGCCAGCAGTTGCGATGTCGGCGAAAAGGATTGAATAAGTTCGACAATCACGCCCGTTGATCCGAAGCAACTCCGCACGAATCGTCAGATAACTGACCGCAGCAGTTGCAATTTCTGCGGCACTTTGATCGACCTCTTGAGTCGGAAGTTGTTCGATCTGCTCAATCACCGTTTGCGAGTGTAGAGCCATCTCATCATAAAGAGCCGCAGAACGCTCCCAGAACGAACGAACCTGCTCGATCGTCACAAACTTGCCAGCTTGCAACGCGGCTCTCTGTTCGGCGAGTTGGCGTTCTGCTGGACTTCTGCTCCGAATAAGCCCGCCTACTTCCCCCCAGTAACGGAAGGTGGCCGGGCCTGGACCGTTGGCCATCACCTTGGACGGTGGATTTGTCGTGTTACCGACCCGGCCCTTGGTCGCAAACACGAGCCAGATGGCCAACAGGCAGATCATTGCGAATGCGATTCGCTTTCGTCTCATGACGGTTTGCCTTCGCGTGATTTGTCGCCGGTCAAATTCTCGTAGGCTGGATTCCCACCGAACGTCGTCGTCGAGTCGTCAAAGTGCGTCAACCCTCGGCTGTGAAATAGACCCTCACTCTGTTGTCTTGTATTCAAGCATCACAATATCACGAATTGACAAGCCCGTAGAGACGTTGCCCGAAGATAATGACGCCGATCAACACGGCTGTTGTGCTGGCGATTAGCACGGCACTGGCGGCGATGTCCAAACAGGGATAGACCCGGTCACGGGTCGGTTGGTCGAACCCACGGAAGAGAAGCTCGATGGAGCTATTGATGAGTTCCGTTGTGAACACGAAGCCGATGCAAACAATTATCAAACACCATTCCACTGCTGGACACTTCAACACAATCAACGCGGCGATGGCGAGTACGGTAAAGAACAAATGGACACAGAAACTCGATTGCCCCTGAACCCCGACTCGAAGCCCTTGAAACGCAACGGAAAACTTGCTCCGCCAATATCGGCGGTCACGTTCGGTTCCATCTTTGACAGGCGTTGGCATAGCGGTTGGCCGGATTGAGGTTGGCCGGATTGAGGTTACCGTTGTTGACCGAAAACGGGGCTGCCTGCCAATCGTCCGGTACTCAACCCCGCAAGGTTCGGGACGACCGCGAACTGGAAGCCCAAATTATTCTGCAAAGCGTTGTAAGAGAAGCCTAGTAGGACGGTCAAGTCCGCTCCTGTTCGGGCGAAACTGACTTGGTTTGACAAGGCTTGATTCAGGCCGAAGTCATACGTCGAGATGATGTTCACCGAATACTTGGTGCTGAGGTTGTAGGTGATAACCCCTGTCACGGCACGGCTCTGGACGGGGTCCGTGTGCCGATAGCTCAGGAAGAAGTTGGTCCCGTCCGGGCGGCTGAAGTTCATTCCGACGTTGAAGTACTTGGTCCCGTTCGTAATCGGGTCGTAAGAGCCTGCTGAGATCAACGAGGTTCGATCGCCAAGATGCCAGAGAAAGTTGTAGTCCAGGAACGCGACCGATTGCCCATAGTTGTCGCGGTTCTTGTCCGGAAACACGGACATCGAAAGGTCCAGCGCCATCCAATCGACGGTGTGCTGTGCGCCGGGAAATCCGCGTTTGGTTTGCAGCCGTTGATTGACACCGAGTTGCAGAACCTGAACGGTGTCCAGCGTATCGACGCGGTTATCCACGAGGCGACGAATCGCATACTGTTGCGGGTCGAACAACGGCGAGATACTCAGGGCTTGGCCGGCGGGGCCGGTAATCAGGCCCGCTTGCCGTGGCCGACTTGTGCGGTAGGTTTGGTCCGTCACGTCGTCGTTTAAGCGGTCGAGTTGCGGCAACTGGTAGTACGGCGTGTCCGAGTAAGCGGCAAAGTAGTTCGCCCGCAAGTTCACCTTGTGGTACAGGCCGTTGACGTTGAACAACTCGCTGGTAGCCTCTTGATACAACCGCGAAAACGTCATCGAAGCCTCGGTCCCGCCACCGCCGTAGAATCGCCCGCGACCTTGTCCGGCTGGGTCTTGGACTGGCCCAGGCACATCAAACGGCATGTTGCCCCCGGAACCCGCTTGGTTGCGTGTGAACCCACCGTTGTAGTTGTTCAAGTCTTGCGTGTAATACGTCAAATCCATCACGCCGTAAGGCGTAATCCGAACCGGCCCCAGGTCGATCGGGAGTTCCAGTCGCTGGTTCCAGTCGAACCGCCCCGTGTCCATTTTGCGTTCCGTGACAACCACGGGTAACGGGTTCACGGTCGTCGGGCGGAACTCGGCGTACCCGGCACTGGCACGGGTGCTGTACGTGAAAACGTCGAAGAACGATTGCCCGATCAAGTGCCCGTCCGCTCGCGGGAGCCAGTTCGTTTCCGTGACCCACGGGCGACTGAGGTTTTGTTCCAGCAAGATCGACCCGCCGAGATTCCCCGCCGCGCCGGAGAGATGAACGAAGGTTTCCTGGTTGGGCTGGAGATCGTATTCTTGCTTGAAGAACATTTCCAGATAGTTCTTGTCCGAGATGTACTCGACCTGTGCCAGTACCCGAAGGTAGGTGGTGCCGTTTTCGTAGAGTTCTTGGTTGTGACGCCATTGCACCCGGCCCCGGTAGTCGGGTGGGATCGGTTCGGCACCCCGGTCGCCGCCCAGAACGTCCGTCAGTCGGGTCGGATCCGCCACGTCATTTTTTCGCTTATCTTTCAAGCCGTAGATGCGAAACAGCCCTGAGTAGGGTTGGTAGTACGGGGAATTCGCCCGGTTCGCCAAGTCCGTGGACCGTTCCGCCAGACCGAACAGATCGACGCCTTGGTAGTCGTACTCGGTACCCAATCCCACGCCACGCAAGTTCAAGTAGTCCGTGTACAGTTGCCAACGGTGACCCGCTGGCCCGCGTAAGGCTAGCAACTTGAACAGATCCCACGTCGCGTATGTTTGAAAACCCAGGATCGTATCGTTCCCGAAGCCTAATCCTGCGAGCGGGCCGAACGGCTCCGCGATGTCCGTCTTGGTTTTGGGCAAGTAGAAGATCGGCGTGTCGTAAATCCGGGGTATGACGTTCACACTGGTCAGAATCTGCTCGTAGCCGATGTCCGGTTCCCCGGTCAGCAAGTTACGATACGGCACGCCAAAGATGTTCCGTCTTGCCCGGCGTTCTCGGGTGAACGTCGATTCGGTTGCCGTGTATTTTAAGCCAGGGTCCGACGGCCGTTTACTGGCGGAGACTTCCGACTCGAAGACTTTGAACTCGTTCGGCCCGAGCTGCCAAAGCTCCTTGCCTCGCATGTGAATTGCGTCGGGCAGGCCGGTGATTTTCAGTTCGAGATCACCACACATCGCAATAGCGCGGCTCTTGCTCACGTCGTAATAAATCGAGTTGGCCCGCATCGTCTGTTCCACGTTCCGAACGCCACTGGGGTCGATCGAGATCGTTCGGATCACGACATTACCCGTCAGATACATTTCGACTTCCGTTTTCTCGTCGCTCTCGATCGGGGTATTCAGTTCGCCAGTGACTTTCTTGCCCTTGGGGTCTTTGATCCAGGCTACAACACTGTCGGTTGCGAATTCGTACTCTTGCGGCTTCCCGTCGTCGCCGACCGTCACCACTTTTACGATCACGCCACCCGTGTACAGCAACCGCTGCACGTTCTTGTCGTCAGTCGGTAGCAATTTCCAGTTCGGGAGTTTGCTATATCGTGGCGCGAAATCAATCTTTTGCTTCGTCGCAAGTGGCATGTTCACGCGCTGGCCTTCGGGCAACAACGGGGCCGTGCCGGCCTCCGGTTTCTGCAACGACGGGCTGATCGGTGGTTCGCGGAATTGATCCTCATCCGGCGGCTGAGCCACGTTCCCATTCGGGGATCGCTGAAACGAAGTCACAGTCGAATTGCCGACGGGCTTGCGTTCGCTCTTGGCAGGGTCGTACAACGGAAAAGCGGATTCCGCGTTCGCTGGCATCGAAGGAACGACACCGCTTGGGACCGCTGGTCCGGTAGGTGGGTCGGCGGCACCGATTTGATGCACCCCGCTTGCACAAAGTGCAATCGTTAGCAACCCGCTCCAGATGATCGAGGCGCGATCAGCCACGGCACCCCCGAAAACGCCCAGTACCCACGGCAACCGTGTCGCCGCAGGCAGTAACTTCCCCACACTCGTCCATTCACGAGGGGCGAACTATAGGCAACCGGCGAAACGTGTCAAGGTGATGTGAATCGGCAGGATTCCACGAGGCGACAATTCAGCACATTTCTTGCTTCTGGCCCATTGTCTGCTACGATCTAACAGTGTTTTCACTGATTTCTTGACTGGGCTGCCGTTACTATCAGCACCCGGAGACCCCGAATGCCGCTGTCTCGTTGTTTTGCGTGCCTTCTGCTTGGCACCGTGCTGAGTTTTTCCAATAGCTCTCAAGCCGCCGTGGTTGTCATTTCCAACACAACGGACCAAACCATTTCGTTTGAACTCTCCCATCCGAAGGGGGAGGTGCGGAAAGAACAACTGGCGGCCAAAGAATGCCGCACCTTCCCCGTGGGTCAGCAACCGGAGATTGCGTTCACCCTAGGTGGTGCGGCCGTGCGATTTCGACTGGATCCGTACACCGCTTATGCCTTTGCCCCCAACGGCGAGGGAGTGGCTTTTCAAGGGATCGAACTGTTGGGTGATCTTCCAAACGTGACCGATCTACCCGTTCAGCCGGACTACAACAGGAAGCCACATCCCGTGACCGTGCGAATTCTCGTCGATGAATCCGAAGCCCGCACGAAGGCAGTTTGGGAACCGGCGTTACGACGACGGCTCGCGGAAGCGTCGGCAATCTTTGAAAAACAGGCTGGCATCACGCTGGAAGTTGTAGGGACTGGCACGTGGTCTGCGGAACCGACCACCGAAGATTTGGCCAGTGCCTTGCGTGATTTGGAACGCAAGATCAAGCCCGCACCGGCGATGCTCGTCATCGGCTTCACCAGTCGGCCACTGAAGCCCGAGGAGGGCGAACGCAAAGGGCCAATCGCAACGTTCGGCATCGGTCGCGGGTTGTTAGCACATCATATTCTGATCCGAGAGGGGGTTCCGCGCACGGAAAGCGAACGGCTTGAAGTCCTGGTTCAAGAAATCGGCCGATGGCTTGGTGCAACACATTCGCCCGATTCACAATCCGTCATGCGGGCGAAACTCGGGGACGGCCGGGCGGCGGCGGCGAAGTTCAAAATTCAATTCGATCCGCTCAACATGGTGGCGGTCAACATCTGGTCGGAACAACTTCGCACCGGAAAAGCCAAAACCTATGCGGCTCTTTCGGAACCGAATCAGGGTCGATTGCTCGTTCTGTACAAGACCCTTGCAAAAATCTACCCCGAAGACGTTGTTGCCGCCGACCATGTTAATGCGATCGACAAAGCGGCCAACCGCGTGGCCGTGGCCGAACCGGAAGCCGCTGCGCCGAAGGTGATTCCCAAGGTCGTTCCGAAAGAGATGCCGAAAGCGGAGGCGGCAGAAAATGCGGTCGTCCCACCCAAAGATGACCCGGCTGCGACCACCGAAGTGAAGTTATCGCCGAAACAAACCGGCGTGCGAAAAGTCGTGCGTGCCATTTCAATTCGTGCCGCTGACATTAAACGGATGCCACTGAGCGAGCGCCCCAAAAACGATCAACTCACCAACGAATTGATCCGGGCGGCGGCTGACACCGCGTTGACACTGGAAGACGACCTCCGGGTTCCCGCCTTCTTGATTGGGATCGGAATCGGACTCGATGATTCTACGATTCTGCGAAAAAACATCGTGACCCGTGAACTCTGTCGGGCTGCGGAATCCGACGAAGAACGGCGGGATCGGCTCGGGGCTTTGGGCGTGCCGACGGTGCGCGGTCGCCGGGATTTGTGCCAACACTTTGTCGTATCCGTGACGCTCACGGAAATCGTCGGCTCGACACTTGCAGAGACAGCGGGCGTTACGAAAGAGCTTCAAGATATGACGGGTGAGAGTGGGTTTAGTTTCATCGACCTGACCGCCGATCTCGCGGGGATTGCCTTTGCGAACAAGTTGAAACGGGACGCCAGTGCGTTACCGAAAGTCCGCGACGAGTTCACCACCGAGGCTCACATGCCCGTTTTCAGCGGATTGCGGGAGGGCCTTAACGCCAAGCGGTTCGAGGCAGATTTCGGCACCACTGCCGACAAACGGTTTCTGGATTTACTCGAACAAATCCGCAAGCGGGTCAACGACATGCCCGCGTACCGAGTGACACCGTGATGTCGGCCGTATTTGCCGATTCCATACCGATCGCTTAACTCACGGGCGTAGGGCTTTCAACCTGAAGACACAATGCCCGCCCGTGTCGTGAACAAATTTCCCACCAACTTCCGCGACGCTTACCCAACTGTGATGGTCCGCGAATCTAGCCCCTTCACAGGGCATGGGCTAGTACGGTACAATCAAACCAACCGATTGATTCGACACCGAAGTTCTCACGCTGTGGCGTGGGGTGATTTCACCACGGAGGCGCAATCCGATGCCCAGCCCTTTCCCTGGGATGGACCCGTTTCTGGAAGATCCCAAACTGTGGCCCGCGTTCCATCACCAAATGGTCGCGGCGTTGTATCAACTGCTGTTGCCGGGCCTCGTGGATAAGTACCGGGCCAGGATCAGTGTTCGGCAGTACGTTTCGGAAATGCCACTCTTTACGTCCATCATCCGCGAACAACATAGCGAAGAGTTCATCGAAATTCGGGCACGAACGGACAATCGGCTCGTAACGCTTGTCGATGTCGTCAGCCTTGGGAACAAAGTGACCCCGAGCGGACGGGCCGAGTATCTGGCCACACGGCAGCAGGCGTTTCAACAACGGGCCGGGGTTGTGGAAATTGACCTCATCACGCAAGGAAAAGCCACGCTCGATTTTTCCCGTGACGGACTGCCCGAGTACGACTACGCCACAACGGTCACCCGGAGCGTGACACCCGATCGGTTTGAGATTTACACCGCCACCATTCAGAAGCGGTTGCCGAAATTCAAACTCCCGCTGGCAGCCGATGACCGCGATACGGTTGTGGATCTTCAAGTGGCAATGGCCCGCGCGTTCGACCAAGGTGACTTCGCAAACCAACTGGATTACACCGGCACCTTGCCCGTTGACGTGAAACTCACGCCGGATAACCGAACTTGGGTTCAGAATTGGTTAGAACAACAGAACATCTGCTAACGAGTTGAGCGGCGAGGGGATTGAACAGCACGATGCATTTGGCCAGAATTTTCATGTCTCACTAGGAATTACGGCTTGGGAACAAATCCAATCTCAAACTTTCACTAAGTTCATGCCGTGTCGGGCGTCGTGTGATGTAAGTTAAAGCACGCGACTCCTTCAACTTGCTCCTTCAACTTGAATGAGAGTCCAGGCCGGTCACAGGAAATGGATTGGTCTATGCCGACGGTGCCACACATTTTGCCGGATCTCACGACCACCCCTGGCCCGAATCTCACCGTTGCCATCCTTCGGCGACTCGTCACCACGGGCGTGATCCCCAACGATGCCTGGGACGCTCTCTCGGTCGCCGACCGAGAGACCATCGCCGCTTGTCGTGAGTTGAGTCAGTTATCGGAAGCACTCATTGCACGTCGGCTACTGACGCCGTATCAGGCGGGGCGTGTCCGGGCGGGTGTCGTGAATGGGTTGATCCTGGGGAACTTCCGCGTCCTGGAAAAAATCGGCTCCGGTGGAATGGGCGTCGTGTTCCGGGTTGAACACCAAAAGCTGCGAACACCGGCGGCGATTAAAGCCCTGTTCGTCGATGGGGTCAAGAACCGCCGCAGCATTGAGCGATTCTTCATCGAGATTCGCGCCGTTGCCACCTTACGCCATCCGAACATCGTGACCGCCATCGACGCGGGTGAAGAACCCCATGCCGGACCCGACGGGCAAGCGGTCCCGTACCTCGTGATGGAGTACGTCCCCGGTCGGAACCTCGATGATCTCGTCACGCAGGAAGGGCCGCTTTCCGTTCCCCGTGCTTGCCAACTCGCCCACCAAATTGCCGACGCCCTCACCGAATCGCATCGCAACGGACTCATTCACCGGGACATCAAGCCCTCGAACATCATCGTCACCCCGGACGGCCAGGCGAAACTGCTCGACTTCGGCATTGCCCGCTTGCCGACGCCTGACGACCGCCTCACGCAAGAGGGGGCGAGACTCGGGACGATCGGGTACATGGCACCGGAACAGGCCTTGAACCCGCGTGATGTCGATGACCGGGCGGACATTTTCGGCCTCGGGGCCACGCTGTATTTCGTGTTGACCGGCCAAGACCCGTTCGTCCCGCCGAGTGGTGCGATGACGGCGAGCAAGCCACCGTCGCTTGCCGATTTCCGGACGGACATCCCGAAAGGTCTGGATGCGGTTCTCAGTCACATGATGGCGTTGAATCTCGAAAGCCGAACCAAATCCGCTGCCGACGCGATGCGTGAACTCTCCCCCTACCTCGGGTGGACCCAAACGACGCCCAAATCGTTCACCCCCGGTCAAGGCATTCCCAAACTGGATTTGAGCGGCCCGCTTTCCAATCGTTTCCCCGCGAGCGCAGCCGTTGCCCAAATCCCGATCCCCGTAGGGCATTCGGATAAGCACGCCCGCACCTACCGGGTGTTGATCGTCGATGATGAAGAACCCGTTCGCCGCGTCTGCCGACTCGCATTGCAACAAGAACCCATGACATGCGAGGAAGTGGAAACCGGACCCGACGCGGTGACTCGCGCCTTGGCGACGCCGTTTGATTTGGTTTTGTTAGACATGGATTTACCGGGGCTGAACGGCGAGCACGTGTTACGCAAGATTCGGCAATCCCCACCAGCGCCGCACCTGAAAGTGATTATGCTGTCCGGGCGGAGTTCGGGGGATGATCTGTCCCGGCTTCTGGCATCCGGGGCCGATGATTACCTCACGAAGCCGTTCAGTGTCGTGCAACTCCGGGCACGGGTCAAATCGGCGTTACGGCTCAAGGATGCCCAAGACCGCTCGGACTTGCTCAGTAAGCAACTGGCGTCGTCGAACGCGGACCTGGAGCGAGCGTTGAACTTGCGGGACAGCGAACTGATACACGCTCGGGGGGCGATGGTGCTGGCGATGGCGAAACTGGTCGAACAGCGTTCGACCGAGACGGGTCCGCACTTGTTGCGGCTTCAACGCTACTGCCGGGTGTTGGCCGAAGCGGCGTCGAGTGTTCCGTTATTTCGCGGACGACTCGACCCGGTCTATGTGCAGTCGATCGAAACCGCCGCCCCGCTGCATGACATCGGGAAAGTCGCGGTCCCGGACCACGTCTTGAACAAACCGGGGCAACTCACGTTTGAAGAAAAAGTGCTGATGCAGGCCCACACGACAATTGGGTCGGACACCCTCGCGGAGGTTTCGGCACAGTATCCGTTCGCAACCGGGTTCTTTCACACCGCAATCGAAATCGCCCGCCATCACCACGAGCGTTGGGACGGCACCGGCTACCCGGATCGGCTTTCGGGTGAATCCATTCCACTGTCGGCACGGCTGGTTGCAATCGGCGATGTTTACGATGCGTTGCGGTCCCGGCGTGTTTACAAACCCGCGTTTTCCCATCAAGCCGCTTGCGAACAGATGCTAGAACGCTCCCCCGGCCACTTTGACCCAGGTCTGATCGAAGTCTTTCGCGGAATTGCCGGCCAGTTCGAGCGAATTTTCCGCGAAGCCACCGATTGATTTCCACCACGAATAGCACGAATCGAACGAATAAATCCGAAGCCATC
>JANLRE010000774.1:0-5740 GCA_031368205.1 Fimbriiglobus sp.
TGGTGGCGTGACCAACTCGAAAGCTACGTCACGAAGTTCCCCACTGCCGAAGACGCGCCCGAAGCCATGATGCGGCTGGCGATCGGTCACGAGTTCAGCGGTAAGGACGGCGAAGCGCAGGCGAAAACGTGGTACGAAAAAGTGGCCACGAACTTTGCGACCCACCCGCACGGGGCCAAAGCCCTTGGTGCCGTCAAGCGGCTGCAAAGTGAAGGCCAACCGTTCGCGCTGCCTGCGGCCCAGTCGCTGGACGGCAAGCCGTTCAGCATGTCCCAACTCGCGGGCAAGCCGGTCATCGTCTATTACTGGGCGAACTGGTCCCGCGAACCCGCCGCCGAACAGCGCGTGGTGACCGACTTGAAAGCACTCGCCGAACTCGCCAAGGCACTCGGTGACAAGGCGCCGCAAATCGTGACGGTCAGCCTGGACGACGACCCTGCCCGCGCCGTCCAAGCCCTGAACGCCGCCCAGCTACCCGGCACCCACCTCCACACCCCCGGCGGCCTCGACCGCTCCCCGCTCGCCGTCGCCTACGGCATCCAAATGGTCCCGCACCTGTTCGTGCTAAACAAAGAAGGCAAAGTCGCCAACCGCAACGCCCAAAACGGCCCGTCACTCCGCGACGAGTTGGAGAAGCTGGCGAAGTGAGTTGGGGGATCGGGGTTAGGATTGCGCTCCAATCAACTCAGTGACAGCGTCCAGTTGTGGTTGATAAACGCCGTCGCCATTGTGGTAGTCCGCCAGGAACTGCAACTGCGCGGTGGCGTTGTCTGGGAGTGTGAAAGTCACGTCGGTTTCGGGGATGTTACCGTTTTTGTCGGCATTGAGATCCTTCAACCGAAGAACCTGAATGTCGGCAATCTTAGTGCCACTCGATAGGCCGTCCGGCTTGGATTTAACGAGATAAAGCGGCACGGTTGAATTCGCAGTCCAGTGATACCCGCTGACTTTGAAGCGGTGTAAGCCAGGAGCATCTGCCTTCTGGCGAGGCTGTTTGATCGCGGTGATAGTCTGTTTCCAATTGTCGAGCAACACCCGTTTTGTCATGGCGCCCACATTCCCCGCCGCATCACGGGCAGTCACCGTGATGTCGTAGTAATCGTCCGGGAAGGACGAACGGGCGTTGTTCGGCGCGTGCTGGGCACCGACAGCGTTCCACGGACTGCCTTCAATCGCTGCCGTGATCCAGGCTTTGGATCGGTCACTCACTTTGACTTTGCGGTCTCCGTCCGTGTTCGTGACGATGTAGAAGGAATTCGCTTTGATCGAAAAGTGGTACTGCAGTGTCGCGTCGTTCTCGTAAACCGTTCGCACCAGGGCGGCGTCCATGAGCGACTCGTAGGTCTGACGCCCGCCGTTCTTCACATCCGGGGCAAACTCACCCGTGAAATCGAATGACTTCTCCACGTCGGCCGTCCGACCAAGTTTGACGCCCTTGATGCTGAAACCGATTGACTTCACCCCCACGTGATCGCCCGACTCTTCGAGTAGATCATATGCTTCCGCAATGATGTCGATCGCAGAGTTGCCGCCGGTTGGGCTGGCGTTGCTGTTGAAGTCGTAACTTGGCGCCAATGCCCCAACGAGGGTTGCTTTGGCGTAATCTCGACGTTTGAAATAACAGTGTGTCTCGGAAAGCGACTCGACCTGAGCGACGACGTTCCCGGCGGGGGTTGTCACTCCTTTGGTCAAGACGCCGCTGCAGTCCCCGAACTGGTCGTTCGTACCATGCCGAAACCACAGATCGACAACTGTCGGGTTGATGTGATCTCCGACCGACGGCAGGCGGTCGAGCGGATCGTCCGACGGGTTGAATGCATACTTGATGTCGGGGTCGTTAAACGAATTGAGATACTCGCTCGGTCCGTTCCCGTATTCCAGGTACAGATTGCTCCGCATAGAAGTGTCTACAAACGCGACGACACCTCCCAACGATCGGTTGCTGGCGTTGACCGGATCGCCTTGCATGAAGCCTCGCAGTTGCGTCGGGTTCAGATACTTGTTCAGGCCGGGTGCGATGCGGCGGTACGTCCACCCCTTTTCGCCGCCGCTATCAATCGTGATGCGACCGAAGGTCGCCGTGGCTCTGTCCGGTTGGTTGTAAACCGTTCCGGGTTCGATCGCGCTAACCAATGTCCCAGGGGGAACGTTAATGCTAATGCCGCCACTAAATCGCGCGTAACTGTGTGAATTGAATTGCCCATAGGTCAATCCAAGTCTGCCGATCCAGATTGGCATCGGCACTGGCAAGGGAAGTTCGCCGTTCCGGACGTTCTTCGCCACTTGTTTCGGCAACCGCGCAACTGGGTTGGCGTTCCCATCGGAGTGCGGAATCAAGATCACAATGAGAATTGAGACACCAGTGATGCCAAGCAGGATGGATCGGGAGCGAGTCATGTTGAAGTGCCACTGTTAAGAGGACCGAGCCGTTGAAACGGGGACACGAACTACTCGCTTTTCAGTTCCGCGATGTTCGAGACCAACTCACCGACCCAGGCATCATGCTCGTCCCAACCGCGCTGCACCGGGGCATGTGACAATCTGAGGTAAATCTTGCCTGAGAAAAATCTGAGCGATGGTAACCCGCGACGGTGGCCACCCCCGCCCCCGAACAAGACCGTCATCACCCCGGTCACGGGCTTGCCGTTCTGGGATGTGACGAAGTCGTCTTTAGAATAGGGACTCGGTTCGGACGGCACTGGCGAGTGCCCAGATTCCATCACCCCAGTTCCATTTTCCGAATCACGAAACACGTCAATTCGCGTCTTGCCGGCCGTCCGAAAATCCATGCTCGGCTTGAAGATACAGAACGGCGGTCTGGGGCCGTTGTAGTCGATCGACCAGTCAATGTGACATTCCTGTTGATCGCCGAAATCCTTGCCGCGTTTGGCCTTGATCGTCAGCTTTGCGCCACAATACCGCTGGTGCGATGTCACCTCGTGGCGTTTGACGAGTTGTTCCACGGTTTCTTTCTGGTCTGGTTTCTTGTCGTCCGGCGCCTTAGACGGTCCCGCTACAGTTGTGAGGGCGCTGAGTGTCATCAACGCCACTCCCAAAACGATTCCGGGCTTGGTTCGGATTGCGTATTTCATCGGCCACTCTGTTCGGTGCCATAAGATCGGTGTCAACTACTCACGTTTCACTTCGACTACGTCAGACATTAAATGTCCTGTCCAAGCATCTAATTCGTCGCCACCACGTTGTGTCGGTGCGTGTGACAGTTGAACATAAACTTTTACATTTTTCTCAAATGCTTGAGGACGTCGTAGTCGCCATGGGTCTTGTTCAACTTGGCCGAACTTGATGTTAACCTCGCCACTAACAGGTTTGCCATCCTTGGAAATGGCAAAATGGTTCTTCGAGTACGGAAACCCGACATCTGGCGCTGGCGACTCGACGAACGTCTCTCGGCCCTCGCCGTTCTGTCCCGAATAGTAAACGTAGAGCCGGGTTTCTCCATTTGACGGGTACTCGAAAGTCGGCTTAAAGATCGCAAACGGTGGTCGCGGACCGTTGTAGGTGATCGACCAGTCGATCAGAACTTCCTGGCTGAATCCATTGTCCTTGCCAAACCGAGCCTTAATGGTGAGTTGTGCGCCACAGAAGCGGGTATGAGAATCACCTTTGCGCCGCTCGATCAACTGCGCCAGGGTTTCTTTTTTCGGCTTTTCATCCTGTGCAACGGACAACCCTGTTGAGCAAGCGAGAAGCAGTGTAACGAGAAACGTCAACGCACGCACTGTCTCGAATCGCCGTGTCCGAACACGCTCCCATATAATGACGCTAGACCTGTTCATGGAATGCTCCGATCGAATTGATGAGGTTCATCACGCCCGACGAATCAACCCGCACTGCGAATCCCTGCTCCTAAACTACACCCCCTCTTGCAGCGACTGGCAAGCGGAAAATCGTTATTAACTGAAGAACGGTCGTCGCCATTCCACGTTTGCGTCGTTGGTTTCGTGCTGTCTCGAGCAAACAATTTCCAAGGGTCACCGCGATCAAGGACTGATCGAAAGACCGGAACACACTGCCATCGCACGGACCAAACTCCTACCTCACCTTGCTTCGGTTCACTTCTGTGGGCACAATCCGTCGAAATACTGGCGTGATTCGTTCCCCTTTGAGGGTTGGCTCATGGCGAAGGCTGTAACTGCGGCGGCGCGGGCGGCGGAACTGCGGGACGTGTTGGAGTACCACAACCACAAATACTACACCGACGCGAAACCGGAAATCGCCGACCGGGAGTTTGATCGGTTGCTCGAAGAGTTGACCCAGATTGAACGCGACCACCCGGAGTTGGTCACGCCCGATAGCCCGGCGCAACGGGTGGGCGGGAAGCCGATTGAGGGGTTCAAGCAGGTCACGCACCGCGTGCCGATGATGTCGATCGACAACAGTTACAACGAAGCCGACCTGCGGAAGTTCGACGCGGACGTGCGGAAGGCGTCCGGGAAGGCGGGGTTAATTGAGTACGTTGTGGAACTGAAAATCGACGGCGTGTCGATGTCACTGACCTACGAAAACGGCTTGCTGACGCTGGGCGCCACGCGGGGTAAGGGCGACGTGGGCGATGATGTCACGCACAACGTCCGCACCATTGCGGGCGTGCCGTTGAAGCTACGATCGAAGAACCCACCGACCCTATTCGAGGTTCGGGGCGAAATCTACATGACGCGGGCGGAGTTAGTGCGGATCAACCGCGATGCCGTCGCCGCCGGGGATGACCCGTACAAGAACACCCGCAACCTGACGGCGGGCACGCTGAAGCAACTCGACCCCAAGCAATGCAGCAAACGCAAGTTGAATCTCTTCGCCTATGCACAAGGGGCGATCGAAGGCGTTGCGATCACGAACCAGAGTCAGTTGTTCGACGTGTTGAAGGACTACGGCTTCCCGGTGAACCCGTTTGCGAAGCCGTGTCAGGGTATTGACGAGGTCATCGCGTACTGCCAGGAATGGAACGAGAAACGCCGCGACTTGCCCTACGATACGGACGGCATGGTCATCAAGGTGAACGACTTCGCGCTGCGGCAAAAGCTCGGCGCCACGGCGAAGGTGCCACGCTGGGCGAAGGCGTACAAGTTCGAGGCGGAGCAAGGCATCAGCAAACTCGGGTCGGTGGAATTCTCCGTCGGGAAGTTCGGTGAACTGACCCCCGTGGCCAACTTCGACCCGCCGATTGAACTCGGCGGCACGACCGTCAGCCGTGCGAGTATGCACAATGCGTCGTGGGTCGAAAAGGCCGACGTGCGACTCGGGGACACGGTCGTCGTCGAGAAGAAAGGCGGGATCATTCCGCAAGTGGTCAGTGTGGTCGTCGAAGCGCGGGCGGGGAAAGAAGTCCCGCTCGCATGGCCGACGCAGTGCCCCGCGTGCGGCGCGCCGGTCGAGAAACAAGAGAGCGCGACCAGCTACGGTTACTACTGCACGGACATCGGCCGCTGCCCCGCCCAGGTGACGAAGCGGATTGTTTCGTTCGCCCGCCGTGAACGGATGGACATCGACGGGCTGGGCGAAGAAGTCGCCAAGCAACTCGTCGATACCGGACTGGTGAAAGCCGTCACCGATCTCTATCGCCTAAACAAGAAGCAACTGCTTTCACTCGAAGGCTTCGCGGAAACGAAGGCGAACAACCTGCTCAACGGTATCGCCGCCAGCAAGGACCGCGGCCTCGCCCGGCTGTTGCCGGCGCTAACGATTTACAGCGTGGGCGAAAGCATGGCGGAACTCCTCGCCG
>JANLRE010000185.1:0-3925 GCA_031368205.1 Fimbriiglobus sp.
CCCGGCTTCTTCCCAAGCTTCGATCCGGGCGGCGTCCTGAGCGGTATGGCCTGGATCAACGTGCCCTTTCGGGATGACCCAACGCCGCGCGTTGCGAGAGGTGACCATGCAAATCAGGCCGTCCCGGATCGCCAGGGCCGCAGCTTGCCGAAGAGTTTTAGACATGCGATGAGTTCCTGGGTGACTTCACTACCACTATTCAGCGATACAATGAGGCTTCGGTCAAGTTTCGACCCAGGGTTTCATCGAAATAACACAATCGCCTGAGTCGAACCTCTCACGCGATTTGCCTACACAACCAATCGGTAACCCCGTTGCTAAGGATGAGCACGCACTGATGACGCCACCTGAAATTACCGTTCGCCAAGTCATGGATTTGACTCCCGTAACCGTCACTCCGGATGCGACCGTCCAGCACGTTCTCGGATTGATGAATCAACGCCGCATTGGGTCCGTGCTTGTCGTAAAAGATGGCCTGCAACTGGCGGGGATATTCACGGAACGCGATTTATTGAAGCGGGTAGCCTCCGCCGTTCCGGGTTGGCGCGACTATTCCGTGGCCGATTGGATGACCGAAAAACCGCACACCATCGAACCCGATATTGGTTGGGACGAAGCGGTCGGGCGGATGCACAAACTCCGCGTGCGTCATCTGCCTGTTGTGGAAAACGGCGAGGTCATCGGCATCATCTCGACGCGACTTTTAATGTCTCGGCGGGCGGAGTATCTCAACCAAAAGATTGAAGAACGCACGGCGGTGTTACGCACCGCGTTCGATCAACTCATGGTCCGCGATTCGGAAATGTTGCACAACCTGCGCACCGCAGGGCGGCTACAAACCAGAGTGTTGTTGCCCCAGGCGGCGCCGGATTGGCCGGAGTTGAAATGGGCCATCCACTACGCCCCGCTCGACCACCTCGGCGGCGACTACTACGACTTCGCCAGCCCGGACCCGGATCATCTCGGTTTTCTCATCGCGGATGCCAGTGGCCACAGCATCCCCGCCGCGCTCGTGGCGATTATGGCTCGTTTCGCATTTGTCGAAGCGTCCGCACAGAAATCAAAGCCCGGCGAGGTCATGGGCGTGATGAACGAGCGGCTCCAGGAATTGACCGACGAACGATTCGTGACCGCGTTTTACGGTGTCTTCGATCGCCAATCTCGGGTGTTCCGCTACGCCACTGCCGGGCACCCGCACCCGCTGTTGTACGAGGCAAAAACCGGCACCGTGAAGCAACTCTGCGGCCAAGGCTTTTTGCTCGGTGTGGTACCGGATGAGGTCTACACCGAACGCGAAGTCGTACTGGAACCGGGCGACAAAATCTGTTTCTACACGGACGGCGTCATCGAAGCCCGCAACGTGATTGATGAAATGTTTAATGTGGATCGACTCATTCAATGTCTCCAGGATCACAGTAGTCAAGCATCTTCGGATGTATTGCGCGGCATCCTGAACAGCCTCAGCACATTCTGTGATGGCACGCCATATGGTGACGATGTTACGCTTGCCGTCGTAGACATTGTTGCAGCATAAGCTAGTATCCGATGGCCATGCCGTCCTTGCGGGCTTCACTGCCACCGTGAAGCATCCCGGTGACCGGGTCGATCCATATCCCCTGATACCCGCCGCCGTTGCGGGGGATCAAATCGACCTTGTGTCCACGCTTTCGCAGTTCGTCCACGATCTCGCGTGGCAATGTGACTTCCGCTTTCACTGTTCCACTGCCACTCGCTTCTTTCCCGGTCGGCGTGGCGGAACCAATGTGTTCGATCCGTGGCGCTTCCCCCGCTGCTTGCACGTTCATGCCGTGGTCGAGCATGTTCACCAGCACTTGGACTTGCCCTTGCGGTTGCATATCCCCGCCCATGACGCCGAAGACGAACCGGGGCTTGCCGTCCTGAGTCACCATCGCCGGGATGATCGTGTGGAACGGCCGTTTGCCCGGCTCTAGCCGATTGGGGTGCTTGTCGTCCAACGCGAACAAGCAACCACGATTCTGCAACGCGAACCCGAGTTCCGGTACCGCGCACTTGGACCCGAAGCCGTTGTAATTGCTCTGAATCAGCGAGACACAATTCCGATCTTTATCCACAACACACAGATACACCGTGTCGCTTTTACCCAACTTCGGGTCGCCGTGCGGGATGTTGTCGAGAACTTTTTTGGGGTCGATCAACTTGCGCCGCTCGTCCGCGTAGGGCTTGCTGATGAGTTCCTCGAACGGCATTTTGGCGAAATCCGGATCGGCATAGAACTGAGCGCGGTCGGCGTAGGCGACTTTCTTCGCTTCGATCATCGTGTGCCAATACTCCGGCGAATTCGGCCCGAGCTGCTTCAAATTGTACGGCTCCAGCAGGTTCAACATCTGCAACACGGCGATGCCTTGTCCGGGCGGGGGGAGTTCCCAAACGTCGTGCCCGCGATACGTGGTTTTGACGGGTTCGATCCAGGTTGAAGTGTGTTTGGCGAAATCATCCTTCGTGAACAGCCCACCATTCTTTTCCGAGAACGCAACGATTTTATCGGCGATCGAACCGCGATAATACGCACCCGCTCCGCCCTCGCCGATGAGCCGATAAGTCTTAGCCAGTGCCGGATTTTTGAACACGTCACCGACTGATGGCACCCGGCCATTTGGGCTATTCAAATACACTTCCGCAGTCCCGGTTCCACTTTTTAACCCCGACGCACTCGCCCGCCAATATCCGGCAATCACTTCCGGTACTGGCGCCCCCTTCTCCGCATAGTCTGCACTCGGCGCGAGGATTTTCGCCAGTGGTAGGCTGCCGAATTTCTTGTTCAATTCCATCCACCCATCGACACATCCCGGCACGGACCAACTCAGCGGCCCGCTCTCCGGCATGTCAGTCAGTCCCTTGTCCGTGTAGTGTTTGATTGACGTTTTCAGCGGCGCCCGACCGCTCGCGTTCAGTCCGTAAAGTCGTTGCGTTTTCGCGTCCCACACAATCGCAAACAAATCGCCACCCACGCCACAGGACATCGGTTCCAACACGCCCAATGCCGCATTCACAGCAATCGCCGCATCAACGGCGTTGCCGCCTTGCTTCAAAATGTCGATGCCGATTTGCGCCGCAAGAGGGTGACTTGTCGCCACCATTCCTTGTGGCGCAATCACCACCGACCGCCCCGTATTCCCCGCAACTGAGGGTGTGCGGTCGGCAGCGTTCAAACAAGTTGCAATGGTGATAACAATTACAACTGATGCAATAAAATACATTTTCATGGCTTGGTCTCTGCTAATTCTGTCATGGTGAATTGTGCAACAAAAAATAGATGTCGGCGGGAGTGGTCCGGTAGCCAATCCGTGGGCGGGTCACATTCAAAGTGAACGGAGTGCCGCCCCGGTGGGATTGTTATTGTTGTATCAACGCGATCAGATATTGCAGAGATTTCGAGATCCTGTTGCCAAATTGACCCACGGATTCGCAACGGCGCTGGTAGCGAACAGCCCGTGCGAAATACCATTGACAGATGGTACGTTCGAGTCCGGGCGGACGGATTGACGATAATGGCCTCACTCCGAGGTTGACTCCAACGGTGTAAGGATTCTTTCCCAAGTGGCTCAAAGCTTTGAAAACCATCCAGCCAGAGAACCTTAACCGACTCAATATCTTGCCGCTTCAACTCGTCAAACTTTGGCCCTAGAAGTGTTTGCAGTCGTGTCGCATACGGTCGTAAATCATAAAAGTATTCGACGTTGTCAGGGTGGATGAGCGGAGTCGTGTCATTCCCGAGCACTTGTACGACATCTGCGATGAGCTTATCGGCTTCAGCAGGTTTGTACCCACGGCGGTCAATAAATAAGCCATCAAATCCACGGATTACGAGTTTCTCCAACATGTCCTTAACGGGCAGTGTGGCGACATCTCGTTGCCAAAGGTCAACCTCACGGCCACGCATCGC